>CAMYWU010000045.1 GCA_947302895.1 uncultured Clostridia bacterium
TTCTCCCTGTTGGTTCATCATATCAACTGTGAACTTGAAAAGCGCAATTACAAATGCGGTTATATAGTTTGCTCCAACACAGCAGCCCATACCCAGGCTAATCCAGGCAAATGCAGTAAGCTTGCCAACCTTCTCACGGGGAATCAAATCGCCGCTGTATCGCTTTTTCAGAATAAGCGACATAAGAAAATACGGTATAAGAAGCGAAAGAAGGTCAACAACAATAATATTGAATGCGTTCTGGAAAAGGGAGGAATCCCTGTACAGCGAGGAAAACTTGCTGAGTGAAATAAGTGAGCCGAAAACAAGCTGAACAACAAGGCTTGAAACAATTGTTGCTCCGATGATTAAGCCTGTTGCGATAAGCTCATTTCTTTCCTTTATGCGCTTGTTTTTGAAATATTGCTGCTGCATATATGCCTGTTGCAGGGGCGTTGGATTATTCTGTTGTTGATAATAATAAAACTGATTCTGCATTAAAACAATCTTCCTTAATCCAATTCATTGGATAATTTCTTAATATACTCCCTGAGCTCTTCCTTAACCTCGGGGTGCTTTAACCCAACCTCAATATTTGCCTGGAGTATGCCGAATTTATTGCCCATATCAAAGCGAGTACCATCATAATCAACGGCAATAATGCCATCTTTCTGAGCAATGGTTTTCATAGCGTCCGTAAGCTGAAGCTCGTTGCCTGCGCCCTTTTCGGTTACTTCAAGAATATCAAAAATTTCGGGAGGCAAAACAACTCTGCCGAGAATTGCGAAATTGCTCATAATTTCTTCTTTTTTCGGCTTTTCAATCATATCCGTGCAGATATAGCTGTTGCCATCGATGCTGTCAACCTTAAGAGAGCAGTATTTCTGAACTGCTTCATCGCTGACCTCTTTAACGCCGACAACTCCCTTCTGGTATTTGTTGTATGCGTCGATAAGCTGTTTTGTAACAGGGTTTTCGGAAATCATAACATCATCGCCGTATAAAACTGCAAAAGGCTCGTCGCCAATAAAGTTTTTAGCGCAGAGAACGGCATGGCCCAGTCCGCCCGTTTCCTTCTGGCGAATAAAATAGATGTTTCCAAAGGCGGAGCATTCTTTAACAGAGGCTAAAATATCTGCCTTTGATGCGTTGCCCTCAAGCTTTGTTTCAAGCTCAAAGGCGTGGTCAAAATGGTCCTCAATAGCGCCCTTGCCACGGTTTGTTATTATCAAAACCTCTTCAATTCCGCTGTTGAAAGCCTCCTCAACAATATACTGGATTGCGGGCTTATCAACAATATTAAGCATTTCCTTCGGAATTGCTTTTGAAGCGGGAAGAACTCTTGTTCCGAGTCCTGCTGCGGGTATTATAGCTTTTCTGACTTTTTTCATAATTTTCTCCTTGGTATGTGCCTGATTAATAGTATATCATCGACATTGCCATCGATACTAAAAGATATCCCGTGCTCGCTGCAACAATGGGCAGGAAAACTGTTGTTCCGCCGCGTCTCGCAAGATAATAACGCTTCATCTGCTTCTGGTCGAGCTCAGCGCTCTGACCCGGGAAGATTGAGGTCTGCATAAATGATGCGCCGTCTTTAAGCTGGCTGTTAACATTTTTAATGAATTCGGATATTGTTTTTTTATAAAATCTGTCTGCAAACAGCGCTTCAATAATCCTTAAAACAAGTATTGCGCCAAGACATATATCAACAATGAGGTTTGCAGTTGAAAGGTCTGAAATCTTCGTCAAAGAGGTTAGGTCGTCCGCCGTTGCCTTGTTTTGCGCATAGAGGTTTGCAAAATTTTTCATCGCTTCAATGTAGTTCGGAGCAAGCTATGTTAATGCATAGCACTTTGCAAAGATAATTGCAACAAATGAACAGAAAAACGCAACTCCGTGCTTATACATCTTTCTGAAAAACAAATATAGCGAGCCGAAGAAAAATGCGCCCCAGTTCCAGGAAAACTTTCGGGTTTTGTTTTCAAATTCCTTGAAAAGTTTTATAAAACGGGGGATATTTGTTCTGATTGTAACTGCAAAATCGGCAACGCTTTCACCGTCGATTTTCTGTTCGTCATTTTCGTAAACGGAATCAAACTGCATCGGCGAGGGAACAATGAAGGGGTTGAAAGCATTTTCGCTGTTTTCATTTTCATTATTATTCTGAAACAGCGAAGGTCCTTCGTCCTCTGGCGCTTCTTTGTTCAATGTGTTTGCATTTTGAGAGGCTTTCATCTCATCATAGTAGCTGTAGCCCGAAGAATGCAGCCCCTTGTTTACGCAGTGGCCAACCGCCTTATAGCATTCCCTGTGGTGCGGAGTTCCGCATTCGGGGCAGTAAACAACATCATCGCCCTCTTCAAATTTCCTGTTGCAAACAGGGCAGAAGGCATCTTCAAATAAAGGCATATTTTTCTCCTTTAATCATACTAATAATCAAACTGAAAATACTATACCGTATTATTATACTGTTAATATCATAAAAAATCAATTAAATAATTAATCATCAGTAAATAGTTTTTAAACTTGCAAAGAGGCGAGTAATATTATATAATCTGAGCATAATTATATTTACGGAGTTCATCTATGATAGAATACGAAGAATTAAAACAGCGCCTTTCGCAAAGCGAAAAGCCGATTGAAAACTTAAAGGAAGCGCTTTCAATAGACCATGTTAAAGAGGAAATTGATGCGCTTGAAAAAGAGAGCGCAGCTCCTGATTTCTGGGATGATATGGAAAAAAGCCAGAAAACAATGCAGAAAATCGGTTCTCTTAAAGCCAAGGTTCAGAGCTATGAGGATTTGAAAAACGATTTTGATGATGCGCTTGTTATGATTGAGCTTGCAGATGAAGAGGAGGACGATATGCTCCTTGATGATTGCAGAGCTTCGGTTGAAGATATTGAAAAAAGAATTGAGAGCTTAACTCTTTCAACTCTTCTCAGCGGAGAGTTTGACGATAAAAATGCAATATTAACCTTCCACGCTGGCGCAGGCGGAACAGAGGCTCAGGACTGGGCTGAAATGCTTTTCAGAATGTATAACCGCTGGGGCGAGCGCCATGGCTACAAGGTTTCAACCCTTGATTATCTCGACGGTGATGTTGCAGGCGTGAAGAGCGCAACAATTCTTATTGAGGGCGAAAATGCCTATGGTTATCTTAAGGGCGAAATGGGCATTCACCGCCTTGTTAGAGTTTCTCCCTTTGATTCCTCGGGCAGACGCCATACCTCGTTTGCCTCCCCTGAGGTTATGCCCGAAATCAATGATGATGTTGATGTTGAAATCAGGGAAGAGGATATCAAGATGGATGTTTACAGAGCGTCCGGCGCAGGCGGTCAGAAGGTAAACAAAACCTCATCGGCAGTTCGTTTAACCCATATCCCGACGGGAATTGTTGTTTCCTGCCAGATTGAGCGTTCACAGCACCAGAACCGTGAGGTTGCAATGCGTATGCTCAAATCAAAGCTCGTTGAAATCAAGGAACGTGAAAACCTTGAAAGAATTGAGGATATCAAGGGCGACCAGAAGGAAATTGCCTGGGGCTCGCAGATTCGCTCCTATGTGTTTATGCCGTATACAATGGTTAAGGACCACAGAACCAATTATGAAATGGGAAATATTACCGCTGTTATGGATGGCGACCTCGACGGCTTCATAAATGCATATCTTAAAATGAAGAGCATTGAATCAAATCAATAATTTAACAATAATATTAAACCTCCTTTTTCAAACACTTTGAAAGAGGAGGCTTTTTATTATGAAAAAAATAATCATACCAATATTATTCATCGCATTTCTTAGCGGATGTGCGGCAAAAAATATAAATAACGGCGCCCAAAATAATACAAATAGTAATAATTCAACAACGGCACTTCAGACAACAATTCCTGAAAGCACAACTGTTCCAACCGCTGAGGCGGTTGCAGGAACGGAGAGCCTTTCAACAAAAAAGGTTGTATGGGGATTTGGAAAAATCGAAAACCACGAGCAGCCTGCCGAGCCCGCAGGCCTTCAGAACACCTTTAAAAGCTATGGCGCAAGCTGGCTTCTTGAGGATGAAAAAAAGATTGCGCTAACCTTTGATGAGGGCTATGAAAACGGCTTCACTCCTGCTATTTTGGATACTCTTAAGGAAAAGGGAGTAAAGGCGATTTTCTTTGTTACCTATGATTTTGCAAGGGATAATCCAAAGCTTATTGACCGTATGATTGAGGAGGGGCATACTGTTGGCAATCATTCATACCATCATTATTCAATGGATGAGCTTGATATTGAAACCGCAAAGGAGGAAATAAACTTCCTGCATAACTATATCAGGGAAAACCATAATTATACAATGAGTTATTTTCGTTTCCCGAAGGGAGAGTTCTCTGAGCAAAGCCTGAAAATTGCAAACGACCTTGGCTATAAATGCGTTTTCTGGTCGTATGCATATGAGGATTGGGATACCGAAAAACAGCCCGAGGAAAACAAGGCGTTCACTGATATCTGCGAGGCAACCCATCCGGGTGAAATCCTGCTTCTCCACGCAGTCAGCAAAACAAATTCCAATATTCTCGGAAAGGTTATAGACGATATCCGCCAGCAGGGGTATGAGTTTACAACTGAATTGTAATCAGAACAGGGGACGGACCCCTGTTCTGAAATTGATGAAAAATGCAAAAATTTAGCTTAAATACAAGTCAGAACGGGGGACGGACCCTTGTTCTGATTATTGACATTAAGAAAGAATTATGGTATATTGTTTTGGGGTGATTATATGGCTCGGCAAAAACGAATCAAAAGCGAAACAGGTATTTATCATGTTATGCTCAGAGGCATGAACAAGCAGCAGGTTTTTCTTGATGATGAAGATAATCGAAAGTTCCTTAGCGTTGTTAGTATTTGCAAGGAGCTTAGTGGTTTCAAGCTTTATGCATATTGCCTTATGGGAAACCATGTTCATTTGCTTATTCAGGAAGGTGAGGAACCGCTTGCAAAAGTGTTTAAGCGTATCGGTGACAGATATGTTTATTGGTACAACCTTAAATACAAGAAAACCGGAGCACTTTTTCAGGGTCGATATAAGAGTATTCCTGTAAATGATGATGAATACTTTATTTCTGTTTTGAGATACATACATCAGAATCCGGTTAAAGCCGGAATTGCCGATGATTGCAGTGATTATGCTTTCAGCAGCTATAATACATACCTGAATCCCTACTATAATTCTTTATGCGATACTGATTTTGCACTTGAAATGATAGGTGCAAATGAGTTTAATCGCATACATAAGGAGCCGTGTGTTGATAATCACTTAGATATAAACGAGAAAACAGTTTTCAGTCTGACTGATGATGAAGCAAAGAATGCATTTAATAATCTAACGCATTGCAAAACACAGAATGATTTTAAAAATTTGCCGAAAGATATGCAGAGTGCATATGTTGGTTTACTTAAAGAAAACGGATTATCAATAAGACAAATTTGCAGCCTTACAGGTTTTGCAAGATATAGTATTTACAAATAATACAACAAAACAAAAATCAGAACAGGGGCCCGTCCCCCATTCTGATTGATTTGCGTTGCACGTTTTGCGTTGCACGTTGTAGGGTCGCTGCGCTCCGATTTTAATTGTTCGAGCGTAGCGAGTAACCAAGAACTCGGAACGCGAAACTCGCAACTCAAAACGAAATTGATATTTATTGCTAAGTCGATAAATATCAATTTTTTTATATTTAGTATTGAGATTAGTAAAATGATATTATATAATATATATTTACACAAGCGAATTTTACACGAAAGTGGGTTTACATATGATTTTTTCAAGAGAACTCGGAATAGACCTCGGAACTTCAAACACGGTTTTAACTGATAAAAGAGGTCATATTGTTATTGATGAACCAAGCGTTGTTGCGCTTGATGTTAAATCAAAGCGTGTTGTTGCAACGGGCAGCGAGGCTAAGAATATGATTGGCAGAACTCCCGGCTCAATAGTTGCCGTAAGACCTATAAGGGATGGCGTTATTGCCGATTTCGATATGACGAGCGATATGCTCCACGATTTTATGTTCCGTTCGAGCAAAAGAAATATCTTCACAAAAACGAGTGTTGTTATCTGCGTTCCCTCGGATGTAACAGAGGTTGAAAGAAGAGCGGTTGAGGATGCTGTTCGCAGCGCTGGCGCTCAGGAGGTTGAGCTTATTGAAAGCCCGATGGCTGCTGCTCTCGGCGCAGGGCTTCCCGTTTATGAGGCAACCGGCTCAATGATTGTTGATATCGGCGGCGGAACCTGCGATATTGCTGTTCTTTCCCTTGGCGGAATTGCATCAAGCAAGAGCATTAAAATCGGCGGCGACGCTTTTGATGAAGCAATAGTGAACTATCTCAAGAAGGAACACAACCTCCTTATCGGCGAAAGAACCGCCGAGGATATCAAGATTAAAATCGGCTCCGCTGCGCAATATGACGGCGAGGCTGTCATGGAAATAAGAGGAAGAAATCTCAGCGACGGACTTCCTGCAAGCGTTGAAATCAGCTCTGCGGATATAAGAGCGGTGCTCAAAGAAGATGTTGATGCAATTGTTGCAGCAATCAAGGAAACCCTTGAGCTGACTCTGCCCGAGCTTGCCGCAGATATTGTTGAGCGTGGTATTTATTTAACAGGCGGCGCAAGCAAGCTCAGAGGACTTGCCGAGGTTATCGAAAGGGAAACCAATCTTTCGGTTGTTGTTCCCGATAATGCGGATAAATGCGTTGCAAGAGGAACATCAATTAAGCTTAGAAAGGCAAGATAATGAAGGATATATTTAAAAGCAACAGGTTTAAGCTGATTGCTTCAATAATGGCGCTCCTGCTTGTCGGCGCATTGATTGCGGCGGCAAACGGCCACGGCGAAACCGCCCAGTCGGGAGTTATAGGAACGATATTTGCGCCCTGCCATTTTGTTGCTCAGAAAATCAGCAATACCATGGATAAGATTTCCGATAATGCAAGCGGAAATGCTGAATACGAAAAGAAAATTGCCTCGCTCGAAGAGGAAATAGGCGATTTGCGCTATCAGCTTGCCGATTACGAAAACCTCAAAACCCAGAATGAGCTTTATAAGGATTTCCTTGAGCTCAAGGAGGAAAACAAGGATTATAAATTCGCCCAGGCTTCAGTTATCGGAAGGGACAGTGCGGATATATATAAGTCCTTTACCATAAGCAAGGGTCTGGTAAGCGGCGTTAAAAAGGGCGACGCAGTTTTATACGGAAAATACATAGTCGGAGTTATTGATAAGGCATATCCCGATTACAGCGTTGTTAAAACCGTTTTGGATGCGGACTTCAATGTTTCGGCATATGAAATTCTTTCAAACGAGATTTCATATGTAACGGGCAATGCCTCTCTTGCCAAAAACGGCAAATGTAAAATGGCAAATCTCAGCGCTTCAACCGATATTTCCTATGGCTCAATTGTTTGCACAGCGGGAATAAGCACACAAATTCCCAAGGGCTTGATTATCGGAACGGTTGATGAGATTGCCGATGAAGCAACGGATATTTCGGCATATGCGGTTATATCCCCCGGAGTTGATATCGAGGATATAACAACCTGCTTTGTTTTAACTGATTTCGGAGATTAGTAATGGAACTTTCAAAACGGGAAAAAACAATTAAATATTTTCTGTTTTGCCTTGTTATTGCGGCGTTTTCTCTGCTCCAGAATGTTGGCGGTCTGTGGTTTGAGATAGGGGGCGCAAGGTGTTTTTTCCTCATACCCGTTTGTGTTATCTTAGGGCTTGACGAGGACGAGAAAATCTCGGCTCTTTTAGGGCTTTTTGCAGGCTTACTGTGGGATACCGTAAGCGCTCAGCATATGGGATATAATGCGGTGTTTTTGATGGTTTTATGCTATATAACTTCAGCCCTTGTTACGTTTATATTCAGGGATACCTTCTGGATTGAATTTGCCATAACGGGAATTATGAGCCTTTTATATGTTTTGATTTACTGGCTTTTCTTCGTTTTGAGAAAGGGTGTTGACGGAAGCGCAATGAGCTTTCTCAGTTTCTATTTTCCGTGTTTTCTTTATACTACTGTTATGATGCCTGTTCTCTATTTAATCCTTACTCCGCTTAAAAGGAAGCTGAATAAGGAACCGAAAGAACAATAAGCGCCGAGTTCCGAGTTTTCGGGACCTGCGGTCAGCAATTATAAATGGGTGTGGGCATAGCCCACCCTCAATTCGTAATTCGTAATTCGTAACTCGTAATTAAAAAAAGGGGGTGATTGTCGTGGGAAACAAATATAAAAGCGCAAGAACGATTATTGCAACTGTTTTGATTGTTTTAATCATCTTCGGTTTTGCATTTGAACTTTATGATATTCAGATAAAGAATAATGAATATTATGCAGCGCAGAATAATACCGTTCAGACCTTCAAGGTTCCGCTTGAAGCTGCAAGGGGCGAAATTGTTGACAGAAACGGCAATCCTCTTGTAACAAACCGTCAGGGAAACAGCATTATTCTTGATGCGGCGTATTTCCCGTCAAGCAAGGAAAACGCAAAGAGAAACGAGATTGTTTATAACCTTATCTTGCTGTTCAATAAAAACAAGGAGGAATATGTTCATAATCTTCCTCTTAAGTTAAAAGACGGAAAAGCTGTATTTTTCACAAAGAAGGACGATGAAAAGTTCGAAAGCGCAATAAAAACTATGAAGAGCAAAGATATGTTTAATCTTCAGGAATATGCAACTGCGCAAAACTGCTTTGATGCAATGATTGAAAAATACGAGCTTGAAAGCTATCTTGAAAAATACGGCGCTCAGACAGCGCTTGAAATAGGAAACATCAGATATGAGCTTACAAGGCTTTTGTTTTCCGTATCCAATCCCGTAACGATTGCTGCGGATGTTTCGGACAATACAGTTGCTCTTATCAAAGAGGACAGGGCTAAATACGAGGGCGCAAATGTTAAGGTTGTTGCATACAGGGAATACGATGATTCAACCCTTGCTCCCCATATTATCGGAACTGTCAGAAAAATCAACGCCGAGGAATATGCAAGCCTTAAGGATGAGGGCTATGGCATAAACGATGAAATAGGCGAATCGGGTATTGAAGCGGCAATGGAAAGCTATCTTCGAGGAAGTGCGGGTGAAAAAACCGTTACAATAGATGCCGATGGCAACGTAACTGAGGAGATAACAAAGGAGCCTGTTCAGGGCGATACCATTGTTTTAACAATAGATAAGGATTTGCAGAGGCTTGCTCAGGATAAGCTTCAAACAATCTGCCGCAAGGTTGATGTTCGCAATTCAACGGGTGCGGTTGTTGTTGAGGATTGCAACAACGGCGAAATTCTTGCCGCTGCAAGCTATCCCGCATATGATTTGAATGATTATTACGAGCATTATTCGGAGCTTGCAAG
>CAMYWU010000046.1 GCA_947302895.1 uncultured Clostridia bacterium
TTATCCATTCAATTAAGATCGGGTGCGGGTGTCCCGCCCTCAATTCTCAATTCTCAATTCTCAATTATCCATTCAATTAAGATCGGGTGCGGGTGTCCCGCCCTCAATTCTCAATTCTCCATTTTCAATTTTCAATTGATGAAATAGGGCTTATGCCTCTATTTCATCAAGCTTAACAGGTCTGTGCTCTGCAACTGAAAGCTTTGCTGCAAGGCCGAGACGAAGAGCCTCAAGACCGTCGTTTACAGTTGTCTGAGTGTCTTTATCATTAACAACTGCATCAATAAACTCTGTCATTTCGTCGGTGAAGGACTTCATATATCTTTCAAGGAAGAAATAGAGGGGCTTATCGGTCATATTGCCGTCTGCATTAATATATGAAACATTGGTTGGAGTATCGTTTGCTGCAGAAGCCTGACCCTCAGAGCCGAATACCTCAAGTCTCTGGTCGTAACCAAAGCATGCCTTGCGGCAGTTATCAATAACGCCGATTGCGCCGCTCTTGAACTTAAGAGCAACAAGCGCAGTATCAACATCGCCTGCCTCACCGATTGCCGGGTCTACCATAACGGTTGCATTTGCATAAACCTCTTCAACCTCACCGCCGATGAAACGAGCCATATCGAAATCATGAACTGTCATATCAAGGAAGATACCGCCTGAAACCTTAACATAGCTAACCGGGGGCGGCTCAGGATCACGGGAAGTGATTTTGATTATCTGAAGCTCGCCGAGCTTACCCTTGTTTGCAAGGTCTTTGATATGAGCAAAATTATGGTCGTATCTTCTGTTGAAACCTATCTGAAGCTTAACGCCTGCCTTTTCAACAGCTGCAATAACTTTTTTGATTTTTGCAATAGTTAAATCAACGGGCTTTTCACAGAAGATATGCTTGCCTGCCTCAGCAGCCTCGCAAGCGATATCCGCATGGGTATCCGTTGATGAGCAGCAATCTTTTGTTGCTTTTCGGATATTAATCTTTGGATTTCGGGATTGTTTAAAATCTCGTGATAATCCTGATAATAATTCGGAATACCAAGCTCCTCGGCAACCTTCTTTGCACCGTCAACAAAGATATCCGAAATTGCAACAATCTCTGCCTGAGGGATATGGTATGTAATTGATTTTGCGTGAACCTGACCAATTCTTCCGGCACCGATGATGCCAACCTTGAGTTTCTCCATAGACTTACCTCCGTAAATACATAGCAATTTGCGTTTTCTGCGATTTTTCGCAGGACATACGCTATCGCTTTATTTTAGCATAGTATTTATACTAATGCAACAAAAAAAAGACGGCACAGCCGTCTTTTTTCAACTTGTCATTGTATCGGTGTACAGTGTTACAAATTCACCGTTTACCTTTTCATAAATTGCATAGCCTTTATAGATATAATCCTTCGAGGCAAGACCGTTAATACAGATTGAAAACTGATGTGCGCCGACATAGCGGGTTGACTTTGCTCGGATGATTGTATAATCCTCAAAGTTCCCTGCATTTTCAACGGTTAAATCCTCTTCATCAAGCTCATAGCCGTTTTTATTAACGCCGATAACAACACCGTATTCTCTTACTCTGTCGCCTGTTTCAAAAATCTGGCCGTTGAATATAACCTTTGTGCCTTCAATTATTGCGCCGGTCTTTCTCATATTAATCGCAGGAAGGCTGAAACCGAAATCATCAAACTCCTCCTGAGTTACCGCAGTAAGAGTTATTGATTCGCTTGCTAAAAATGATATATCGCTTCCTATTGCAAAGGGTCTGTATTCACCCTGTGAAGCATCAACGGTTTCAACCCAGGCATAGCAATTATCGCCGCCGCTGAGTTCAATCTTTGTATTATATGCAACGGAGTCATTAAAGCCTATTCCGTTTTCGAGAGCTGTTGCATTAACCGCACAATCGGCATCGCCGCTGTATTCGTAATACGCCTGAATTTTTGTATCACGGCTTACTGATATTACATCGCCCTCTGATAAAAGATTATCAGTATCATAGCCAATATAATAGCCTTTAAAAACATAGTTCCGGCAGGCTTTTGCGGGTGGAAGTTCATAGCTTGAGTCGGCAAATGTCATAAGCTGGAGGGCTGATTTTTCGGAATTATTATCATAAACCCTGTGGATTTTAATCATATTCGGAGTTTGAGTGCTTCTCGTTTCGGCATAGATATTCATATTACCGAAAACCTTTGCTCTGAAGCTTTCGCCATATCCCTGAAACTGCCTTGACCTTGCAGCGGTTTCGCTTGAAAAATCCATATACCAGGCTGTATCCTCAATATCGGTATAAGCAATAACAGTTGAACCGTAGGTTGCAGTATACGGCGAGTTATCGCCTGTTGATGTTCCGTTCTGGAAGCTTGTATCAACAATTGTATCAGATGTTGTTACGGTATATGCTTTAACGGAAACATAGAGCGCATCAAGTATCGTTCGGGTTGCATCATCAACATTCTGCTGGGTTGCAGTTTCCTTGAATGCAGAAATTGTTGAGGTGTTTTCGCCATCAAGCGCATCGGTATAAGTCAGCTTTGAGGTTTTAACAAGAATATTTGCAATTCTTATAGCGCTTCCTATGCTCTTTGTTGAGGAATAAATATCCGAATCAAGCTTATTAACCGTTTCAGCAGCAACCATATAAGCTGATAAATCGGCGGAGCCGCTGACGCTCTGGAGCGATGAATACGCTAAATTGATATTATCCGCAAGAAGATTTGCAGCCTCCTCATCCTCCGAGGTAAATCCGCTTAAATCCTCTGCCCCGAGATACTCGGCAACACCCGAAGCGCTTGCAGCATTAATAAGTGCCTGCATGGAATTCACGTTATAAAAAGCCGCTTTTGCGTCTAAATCAATTAAAAATGCATTTGCTTTTTGATATGCCTTTTGCAGCTGGGAAAAATCAACCGAAGCGCTTTTTGCACCCTTAGGGGAGGCGCTGTAGGTCTGTACGGAATCCTCGAGAGAATTTGGGGTTTCAGCATATGCAGGCGCAGCAAAAAGCATCGGCAAAGCAAATGCCAATGTTAATAAAGCAACAATAATACGACTTGAAATATGCTTCACATTTATTCCCCCAAAACATCTAATATCTAATATATAATATAGCACAAAATAGCTTTTTGTCAATAAAAGCAAAACTGACTATATTTTAAGGGACGTCGAGGACACCGTCCCCTACAATTCGGACGGATGATATCCGCCCCTACCTGCTACCTACTATCTGCTACCTGCTACTTGCTACCTGCTACCTGCTAAAAAAATCGCAAAGCCGAAGCTTTGCGATTTTTGGTTACATTACATCAGTATAAACAGTTACGTACTCTCTGTTTGTTTTTTCATATATTACATAACCTCTGTATACAAAATCCTTGCCTGCAAGTCCGTTAATGCCGATTGAGAACTGATTTGCGCCAACTGATTTGGTCGATTTAGCACGAATAATATCATAGTCCTCATAACTTCCTGCATTTTCAGCAGTAATATCATTTGAATTAATAGGCTCGCCGTTCTTTGAAACGCCGATAATAATTCCGTATTCTCTTACTGCGCTTCCCATTTCAACAACCTGAGCATTGAAAACAACCTTTGTTCCGTTTGTAATATAGCCGTCTTTTCTCATATTGATTACAGGAAGTGAGAAATTATAGGAGTTAAACTCTTCCTCAGTTACTGCGATAAGTGTTATGGATTCAGTTGCAAAGAAGGTTATATCGCTTCCGATTGCAAAGGGTCTGAACTTGCCTGTTGAAACCTCTTCAATCCATGCATATGAATTATCGCCGCCTTCAAGCTCAATCTTTGTATTATATGCAACAGAATCGTTGAAGCCCTTTCCGTTTTCAAGAGCAGAAGCATTAACAGCATATTCAGCGCTGCCGTTATAAGTATAAATTGCTTTGATATCAGTATCGCCGTTTATTTCAATAACGTCATTTGCCGACTTAATCTCTCCCCCAACCTCGTAACCCGAGAAGCTGTAGCTTGAATATGCAGGAGCTTCAGGAAGAGTATAGCTATTCTCAACGAAGGAAATCAGCTGAACAGGAGTTTTTTCTGAATCGTTGCTGTAGTTTCTTATAATACGAACTCTGTTTGGAGTTGCCTCAGTTCTCTTTTCAGCATATATATTAATATCTGCAACAACCTTTGTTACAAAGCTCTCGCCATAGCCCTGATACTGCTTTGACCTTGAGGTTGATTCGCTTGAGAAATCCATATACCAGGCTGTTTCGTTGTTGTTTGAATGAGCAATAACATTTGAGCCATAGGTAGCGGAGTACGGGCTTTCTTCGCCTGTTGAAGTTCCGTTCTGGAAGCTGATATCAATAGTTGAATCGTTTGTTACTATATTATAGTACTTAACGCTGACATAAAGAGCATCAATAATCGTTCTTGTTGCATAGTCAACATTCTGCTGAGTTGGTGCTCCGTTAAAACAGGAAATCGTGGACGTGTTTTCCCCATTTAATGCATCGGCATAATCAATAGCAGTTGTTCCGATAAGAATATTTGCAATTCTTGTTGCGCTGCCGATTGATTTTGTATCGCTGTACACGTCCTTATCAAGACTGTTGATTGTTTCAGCCGCAGCGCTATATGCCGACATATCAGCATCACCGATTATTCCATTAAGCGATGCACAGGCAAAATAAATATCCTGAGCAAGTGCGTTTGCAACTGCTTCGTCGCTTGTTCCGTATTCGCTGATATCCTCAGCACTCAGATATTCAACAACCTGGCTGTTGCCAAGCGCATCAATAAGCGCCTGAACAGATGTGGTATCGTATCTTGCAACCTTTTCATCAAGCCCAAGAAGAATATCGTTGCCCTTTGAATATGCCCTTCTCAGTTCGGTAAAATCCGCATGGGGCTCGGGTGTTTTATATGCGTTGTAATCATCAACAAGGCTCTTGATTTCGTTTGAAGAAGCCGCAAGAGCGCTGTCATCGGATACATCAAGCTCTTTAGGATTAAATTCAAGTATGCGAGCAACAGTTTCATAATATTTTCTCAGCGAAGACTTTGAATAATCAGCCTCGTTTGAGGTTATATTATTGAAATTATCTTTAAAATCAGTAGATGAAACAATATCAGCCAAAGGCTTGATATTAAGTACTCTTAAATCAATATCTGTTTTGCCGTTGATTGTTATTGAGTTCCAGTTGCTAAGGCTGTTCCAGGCTGTCTGACCTCCAATCCAATGGCCGCAGGCATCAACATGACCTCTGAAAGTTGGAACAGCAGGGATGCTATAGTAATAGTTTTCGCCAAAATCAATTGAAGAATTATCGTAATAAATAGCATTTGCAACGGTTATAGGTGATTTATCGGTAAAATGACCCTCGCTGTGGGAATAATAGCTACCTACAACTATGTTTTCATTATAATGATTCTTTTGTTCGGGGTCGTAGTTAATTCTGTTAACACCGTATGCTTTATCGGTCTGTGAGCTGAATAAATTATCCCAGGTTCTGTCGCCCGAGCAAACATACCAATCGTCTGTTAAGCTCCAGTTTGCAGCGTTATCAGTTGCAAGATAGTTAACGCCGTAATGAACCGTTGTTGCGGTTGCTGAAGACTTCTGAATCTTTGCAATAAGAGGATAACCGATTGCGCAGTCCTCGGAAGAATAGAGATAAACAACTCTGCTTGATGCAGGATAGATATTGAAGCCAAGCTTGTTGTTTCCGTCTAAAACGCCCTCAAAATAATTTGAATCAAAGTTTCCGTTTGCGGAATATAAAACATTATCGGTATATGCTTTTCCGCCGCTTGAAAACTGAATTCTGCCCGAGGTTGCTTCAAGGTTTTTTCCGTTATATGAAGCCATTTTCACTTTAACATAGGTTTCATCATCAAGCTCGGCGCTTTCATAGCTGAGCTTGGGAAAACCTGCCCAGATATCCGACCACTGAGTTTGGGCAGGCTCATTAAACATTGCAACAAAAACGATTGAGCCCCAGCGCTCATCAACAGCCTTGTTTAGCACATCAACAAGCTCATCATTTGAAAAGCTGAGAGTTGCGCTATCGGAATCAAAAACGTGCTGAACCGAATAGAGCGGAGCGCTCTCGGTTATTCCGAAAGCCGCCTTATAGGTTGAAGGGCCCTCTGTTCCGTAGCCCAACGAGGAATCACGGAAGTTGCTGTTGTTGAGATAATTGCTGTAATCGCTCATATCAGCAGGATTGCAATACCAGAAATCAAGATACTGATTCGGAATATTGGTATTGTTTATGCTCCAGATATCCTCCAAAAAAGTTGCAGAGGTTACCACGGAGCCGCCCTTGATTGCTGATAAATCAAATTCCCAAAGGATTGCGGACATATTATCATCGCCGCCATCATTCGTAATACAGCCGTTGTCGCCCGAGCCTCTGCCGCTGTTTCCTGTTCGAACAAGGCCCGAATTAATCGGCGCAGCTTCGCTAACCGTTTCAGCACTCGCAGAAAAAGGAACGGCAAAAACTGTTGGCATTGCCATTATCACTGCGATTAAAACAGCCAGAATGCGTTTTGAGATTGTTTTCATAAATATCACTCCAGGGCATAATTATATATCTTAATAATATCATAATTTCAATAACAAATCAAGTTTAACCATATTAAAAAGAAACATTGAGGACGCTATCCTCCAAACCAATGATAACAGGGGTCTGACCCCTGTTATCACTTAAAAATAATACCGGCTCTTTCGAGCCGGCATATTTTTGTATTACATTACATCTGTGTAAACAGTCTGAAGTGAGCTTCCGTCGGTATAAATTACATATCCTCTGTATTTATAGCCTTCGGGAAGGTTGTTTACTGAAATAGCAAACTGATTTGCACCAACAAGCTTTGTTGATTTAGCACGAAGAACTGCATATCCCTGCTGCTGACCTGAATTTTCAACAGTAATCTGGGACTGAGTCGGAGTTATTGCCTCATATCCGCCTTTGGTGCTTGGAGCTCCGATAAGAATTCCGTATTCCTGAACAGCATCCATATCAATCGCAACAAGCTGCGCATTGAAGGTTGTTTTTGTTCCGCTAAGAACAACTCCGCCCTGACGAAGATTTACACAAGGAATAGTTCCGTACTTCTTGAAGTTTGTTTCATTAACTGCAACAAGAGTTGTTGATTCCGATGCGTTCATTTCAAGCTTTCTTCCATAGTAGAACGGACGGTAGGTTGTTCCAACCTGCTCAATCCAGCCGTATGTTCCCTCGCCTCCGTCAAGCTCAACCTTTTCGTTATACTTAACAGATGAGGTTGGAATTGAATTGCCGTTTATATCAGTTGCAGTTATTGCACAGCTTGCATCGCTTGCGTCATATCTTGCAATGATATCAGTATCAGCGCTTATTGTTACTGTTGCACCTGCGTTATACTTAACTCCCTTGATATAATATCCGTTGAAATCATAGTACGCATATGCGGGTGCCGCAGGAAGAGTAAAGCTGTCATCAACAAAGTTTGCATACTGAATCGGCTGACCTTCAAGTTTAACACCGTTATCATAGTAGTTTCTGAGAATTCTGACTCTCTTCTGAGTTCCTGTTCTTCTTACTGCTGTAACGGTTAAACCGCCTATTGTTTTAACCTCAAGCTTATCTCCATAGCCATAGAAAGCATTTTTCTTATGAACAGTGCCGGAGTTAACATCAAGATACCAGGCAGTATCATAATCTGCTGAACGGAAGGTCATTTTTGTTCCGTAGGTTGCCTTGCCATCCTTGTATGTTCCTTTGTTTGCGCTAATTTCTGTTACTCCGCTATCCGCAACAATATCATATTTCTTAACGCTGTTGCTAAGAGCAGTAAGGATTCCCGTTGTTGCATCATTAACATCATCCTGAGAAACACCATTGTCAACAACATTAATTGTTGAAGTTGTGCTTCCCGTTGTGTAGCTTTGAGTAAGGGAGCTTACAAGAAGGTTTGCATTGCTGCGAGCAGTTGTTATTGATGAAGTTGAATCATATGCATCGGGGTCAAGGTTGTTTATTGTCTGAACAGCAGCTTCATAAGCTGTTGTGTCGGCATTTTTTGCTGCAATTTTAAGATTTGCGTATGCTGTGTTAATAGCCTCTGCATATGCATTTGCCTTTGTCTGAACAGCCTGACCATAATCGGTTCTGTCTATTGCACTTGCCGTTGCGTACGCCGAAGCACTTCCGTTTTGAACTGCTGCAATAAGATTTGCAATAGACTCCTTATCATACTGAGCAACCTTGCCGTCTAAACCAAGGAGCAAGCCATTTGCCTTTTCATATGCTTTATCAAGAGCAGAAAGATTTGCAAGAGTATCAAGCGCAGCATAAGCAGTTGTTAATGCGGTGTTAAGTGTTCCTGCAGTTGACTGATTATAGTTTCCGTCAATAAGACCGGTCATATGGTCAACTGCAGCCTTATATGCCTTCATAAATGCATTAACAGATGAAACCGTGTAGGTTCTCTTAAGCGTTGCCGCACCTGAGTTATAAGCAGCCTTTATGCTTTCATTTGTTATTGATGATTTAATCGAAGGATAATTTGTGTCAGCAACTGCGTGGCTTGTTCCAAGAGTTGTTGCATGACCTGAAATAACGCCGACAACTTCAGTAACCTTTGAAGCTGTTGATGAGAAATCATATCCCCTGATATTGAAATCCATTGCGCTTTCAATATTCTGCATATCGGTTAACAAACCGCCGCGCTTATAATTTGCAACATTTGAACCAACGCTTGAATATCTTGAGTTGATAGCATTTATCAGCTTCTGATAGTCGATAACGTAAATATGAGCATTCGCCTGTCCGTGAGCTACGATATCATTATAATATGTCTGTCCGGTTTTTGAACCTGCAAGCATCTGCCAGTAAAGGCGGAAATCTGCATAACCGGCACCGCCGTTTCCTGAATCATCAAGCGCTGCCTGAATAGCGGAAGGCTTAATAATTATGGCATTAGCATAACGATAGCTGGTGTTATATAAGTCTGCCGTAGTATAACTAACATTATTTGAAGTGTTATATGTTGTTCCTGAGCAACGCTCAGCAGAATTAATCATATAGAGCCAGTTTAAATCCCACCAACCGCCATTCTTTTCATCACTTCTCCAACGACCTGCTAATTCAACATAAGCATTAGCATTATTTGGAGCACTCTTATTACTGTTTGTTCCGTTTGTCGGATAAAGGTTAAACACTCGTCTGTTTTTGCTTCCGCTTCCCTGATTTATTGCGTATACAGGCAACGCCATAGTTTTGCCCGACTTATATGCAATAACC
>CAMYWU010000047.1 GCA_947302895.1 uncultured Clostridia bacterium
TCTCTTTAAATCTGTTTCCTTTATGTGTGAATCAACTGCAAAAATGCGTTTCTATTTCGTTCCCTTAAATGCAAATGATTCAACTGATTACGGAAATCCAGTTGTTGAAGCACCCTTTGAAGCTTCATGGTCAAAGGGCGTTGACCCCGACGGAAAATATAACCTTTACATACAGATTAATGATATTGCTCCAACTGATTTTGATAAGCCCGTTGTTATAAGCTATGCAGGCGCTTCAATCAGAATGAGCGTTCTTGAATACGCAGGTGTTGTTATTGAAAATGCAGGAACTACCTCCGAGCTCAAGGACCTTGGCAGAGCGCTTATAAGATACAACGAAACTGCAAAAACATTTTTCAATGCTCCTGCAACGGTTTATGTTCCCGCAAAGGAGGCAACCTGCACTGAAGCAGGATGCATTGCTCACTATGAGCTTGGCGGAAAATCCTATTCCGATGCAGACGCAGAAAATGAAATTAATTCAACAATCGCACCTCTCGGTCATTTATGGAGCGATTGGTCAACAGTAAGCGAACCAACCTGCACTGAAAAGGGTTCAAAAACAAGAACCTGTTCTCGTTGCAGTGAAATCGAAAATGCCGATATTGATGAGCTCGGTCATAGCTATTCAGCTGTTGTAACCAATCCAACCTGCACCGAGCAGGGATATACAACCTATACCTGCGAAAGATGCAGTGATAGCTACGTATCAGATTATGTTGATGCACTCGGACATACAGAGGTAACTGATGCGGCTGTGGCTCCAACCTGCACCGAAACAGGCTTAACCGAAGGCAAACATTGCTCGGTATGCGGCACTGTAATAACAGCACAGACAACTGTTGACGCACTCGGTCATATTGAAGTTATCGACCCTGCTGTTGCTCCTACTTGCACAGAAACAGGACTTACCGAAGGCAAGCACTGCTCAAGATGTAACACAGTTCTCACAGCTCAGACAACTGTTGACGCACTCGGTCACAGTTATAATACAGTTGTAACTAACCCGACCTGTACGGCTCAGGGCTACACAACGTACACCTGCACACGCTGCAGTGATTCATATGTTGCTAACTACACAGATGCAACCGGTCACAGCTACGGCGCATGGAGTGTAACAACTGCGGCAACTCTTACTTCAAACGGAACGGAAACAAGAACTTGTTCAAATAATTGCGGTGAAACAGAAACAAGACAGGTTAAGCAGTTCACCTGCAAGCTTGTAAACAGAAACACTTATCTCTACAGAGTGGGTAACGGCAATAATATTAACCTCGGAACTCTATTTGATTCTGCAAGCGGTGCAAATATCAGTAATATTTCAGTTGCAATTACTAAGATTTCGGGCAATGTAACAAGTTCATATACTCCCAATTCTGACTGGAGAAACAGCACTGTTAAGTTTTCAAACGAAGGCGTTGTTTCGCTTGCTTTCAAGCACGGTTCAACAACTGTTGAAACGCTTTATCTTGAGGTCGTTACCGGTAATAACTATACTGAAGGTGCAACGCTTCAGGGCGCGATGAGCAATTCTGTTGTTCTACTCGGTAATGCAAAAGTTGGCTGTAATACAGCCAATGTAAACGGAGTTGCATTATCTCTCAGCTCAAAGAATTTCTATGGAAACGGTTTTGAGCTTGATGCAACTCAGAGCACTGCATCTGTTAAAAACACTTACACCCATGGTATTATCAGTTTAACAAATTCAACATTCGATAATGTTAGAGTTAAAGGTCCTCAATATTCAGAATATGTCGGAAGCCATAATAATCTAGGCTTCGCCTCTGTAATCTGGGTATATAACGGCTCATCCACGGTTATCAGCAACTGCCGCATTGAGGGCGCTGCTTCACCTGTTAAATTTATGGGTGACGGTGAAGTAAGAGACTCAGTTCTTGCTGGCGGTATCTTTGCAAACCTGATATTAAAGAGCGGTAATCTGACTGTTAGAAATATTACAACCGTAAATAAGCAGAACGGTCTTGGTATTGTTGTTCCGAATGAGGTTGCTGCTTCCGGCACAAACCTTACCATTGAAGAAGGTCTTACTCAGCATAATTTCATTAGCGAAAGCACTTCGATGAGTAACAGCGACGCTAATACGCTCAAAAGCACAATGTTTGGAAGCTCCTACAGCAAGTATCATTTCACCTCGGGCGGAACAAAGTATATGAACACCGGTATTATTTCGATGAGTCCGAACTTTAACGGAGCTAATATAACAGATAACAGAAGTGATAAGAAAAACTACAGCGGTATGACTGCTACAATTCTCGGAAACAACGGTTATGTTTACACAATGGATAATTCTGATTCCTCAATGCTTGAAACAAGCTATACGGAACCGTCATATGCTCCTGAAAAACAGATGCCGTATATGCCCGTATTCAGCTGGGCTGTTCCTTTGAATGACAATGTTGCGGCAGGCGACGATGAGCATTGCTATAAGGATTCCTACGGCGTTCTTCAGATTCAGTTCACAACAGGCGGTTCAAAGACTCTCAATGTAGCCTCAATGGCAACCGTTAAAAAATACGGCACTATATCAATTACGCCAACCGTATCCTGTCTGGATTCAAATAATTCATCTGTCTCCATTACAGACGGAAATGTAACATTTAGCCAGAAGGGCGAGTATACATTAACATATACTTACACTGATAATGTAATTTATAATGAAAATGGCGAAGTTTCGTCGCAATCAGTTACATACACTAAAACCGTTAAAGTTAATGTTGCAGTTAAAAAAATGGCTAAGAATGCTGTTATAACAGCTACAACATCTTCAGAAGCAATGATTTGGGGCGGTGCGGGAAGCTCTTTTGACCGCGATTATCAGCCGGCTGCGCCTATCTTTGACAATATGACCATTACGGATTATGATTCTGACGGTAATGCCTACACTGTTCTTGACGGAAGCAGTCAAAGCGCATTTCTAAACAGCATTCAGTCCGTTACTCCAGACAGTGATAATAAAACAGGCTTCACAATCAATTTCCCCGACGGAACAAAGCTGGCTATTAAATGCGGTGCGCCTTATAATTCCGGAACACTTCTGTTTAAAAAATACAATAATAAGTTTTATATGTGCGGTTCTGTTGCATATAATAACCCTACAGCAGCAACCTGGAATGTAACATCATATACCTACACCGGAAGAAACGGTGTTGCGGTAACCTACGGTAAGCGCAGCTTTACATCAACAACGGATTCAACTTACTATTCACTTTCTAATTTATCCACAAATAAATTTGTGATTTATGACGCTCAGGGCGGTGAGGTTTCACCGAGCTATGCAAGCTCATCACCCGCAACCCTTCCGATTCCTGCAAGAGAGGGCTACACTTTCCAGAATTGGAACACCAAGGCTGACGGAACGGGAACTGCAAGAAATGCAGGAACAAGTATGTCATTTTCATCAACCACAACGCTCTATGCAATCTGGGCTGAAAATGTTACGGTTTCATTTAACGGAAACGGTGGAACTGATGCGACGGAAATTTCGAGCGGTGCAGGAATGATTGAAACACTTCCGAACTCAACTAATACCGGAAATTGGCTTGAAGGGTGGTATACAGCAGCTGAGGGTGGCACAAAGATTGGCAACGCAGGAGCTTCATTTACCCTTCCTGAAAGCAACACAACCTACTACGCTCATTGGGCGCCTGAATATACCGTTTCATATAACGCAAACGGCGGAACCTGCGGAAATGAAAGCGATACTTATAAAGGAACTGCTTTAACTCTTCCAACTCCGACTAACGGCAGTAAGACCTTTGAGGGCTGGTATACAGAGCCGAGCGGCGGCACAAAGATTGGCGCAGCAGGGGACTCATATACTCCGAGCGCAGATATAACACTTTATGCCCAGTGGTCTGAAAATCTTGTTGTTACATATAACGGTAATGGCGGTACGGCAGGTACAAATTCTGCAACCTACGACCGTGTAACACCTGTATCGCTGACAACGGCAACACGCAGCGGTTATCAGTTTGACGGTTGGTACGACTCTGAAAGCGGCGGCAACAAGATTGGCAACGCAGGTGCTTCATATACACCGTCCGACCACATAACTCTTTATGCACACTGGACTGCTTATACAGTAACCTATAATGCAAACGGCGGCTCGGTAACTCCTGCATCGGACAGCGGTGTTGTAACTCTTCCCACTCCGAGCAGAACTGGTTATAACTTTGACGGTTGGTATGATGCAGAAAGCGGAGGCAACAAGATTGGCAACGCAGGCGCTTCATACACACCAACAGCAAACATAACCCTTTATGCTCACTGGAGCATAAACAGCTACAAGGTAACAATTACCACCAGCAACAGCTCAACTGCTGTATCTGTTGGCGGTGCAACTGTAAGCAGCGGAGGCTCTGTGGCATATAACAGCGTTGTTAAAGTTGATTTGAGCTATTCCCAGACAAACACCTTAACCTTCACAATTAAACAGGGCAGCACGAATGTAACCCGCTATTCTAACGAGGCTTGTACCACAACCACAACTTCAACTGCAGCAGGAACATATTACTTCAAGATGCCCGCAGGAGATGTAACTATAAACAGCTCTTCGGCAGCAGGTTCAAGCTGTATCGCACCCGAAACTCTTGTAACTCTTGCAGACGGCTCTCAGAAGCGCGCCGATGAGCTTACAATGGAGGATGATATCCTTGTATGGAATTTTGAAACGGGAACTTATGATTCCGCAAAATTTATCTTCATTGATGTTGACTCCGAGGCTTCATATAATGTTGTAAATCTCAGATTCTCAGACGGCACAGAAACAAAGCTAATTTCCGAGCACGGTTACTTTGATGTTGAGCTTGGCAAATATGTTTATATAACTGAGGATAACTACCTTGATTATATCGGCGACAGCTTTGTTAAGCTTGAAAGCATTGAGGATAACACCTGGACTACGGTTACTCTTGTTGATTCCTATATCACCGAGGAAGTAACAATTCCATATGGTCCTACAACTCAGGGCGGCTTCTGCTTCTATGTTGACGGCTTGCTTTCAATGCCGGGCGGTGTTGAGGGTATGTTTAATATCTTTGATGTTGATATCGAGAATATGACATATGATTTTGAAGCTCTTCAAAAGGACATTGAAACCTACGGTTTATTTACCTATGAAGATTTTGAAGATATTATTCCCGAAGATGTATTTGAAATGTGCGGTGGCGCATATCTCAAAATTGCAATCGGCAAGGGCTTAATAACCTGGGATAGAATAGTTGAAATTGCTCAGCGCTATGCACCGTACTTTGAGCAGTATAATTAATCTTAAAGGAGGACTTAAAAATGAATAAAATGATTTATAATAAACCTTTCTTTAAGGTTGTTAATGCAAACAGTGAGGATGTTATAGCAACATCCGGCGAGTTTGTTCCGACTGTGTTTTCTATAACAAATGGATTTACCCCCATTGAAGAAAGCTATTCAGCTTCCTCTTCAACAGGCTTCGGAGGAACAACTTCAACAGGTATTGAAATTTAAAAACACGGGCGACTCAGTCGCCCTGTTTTTAATAGTTAATTATTTATTGTGAAAGGAAATCGCTATGGCAAGAAAACCTCAGCCTCCCCGTATACCTCCAGCATCGTTCAAACAGTGCAAGCCAGAGATATTATGAATATCTTGAAAAGCATGACGATAAGAATAAAATATATGATGATGAGGTTGAAAAGCTTAAAAGAAAGGGAAGCTTGAATGCTCTGACCTTTGAGGGCGAGCTTACTGATGATGAAAACGCTTTTATTATCTCGGGTGATGAGGATACAAAAGCATATAAAAACACATCATTGCTGATAAGAAAGCTGGTTTTTTCGGTAATATGCATTGCAATAGCCGTTTTTCTTAATGTTGCGAAATTTACAATTCCCAATACTCCCTCGCTTGTTCAGACCGAATTCTCTGCATATGCCGAGCTTGCTGCTGCGCTTGTTGTTCATCCTCTTATCGGATGTGCGGTTGTTTTAATAAAAAACCTGATTTACTATTTTATTTATCCAACCGCTTTTCCAAGCATTCTCGGTAAAATTATTATTGATATTCTATTTATTCTTATAACCTGCTATGCTGCAAAGCTCTTTATGAAAACAAAGGGTAATAAAGCGTGGCTCAAAGACAGGGAAGATAAGGAATTACCGTATCTGCCGTATAATTTTAAAACTGTTTTTGCCTCGGGATTTTTTGCAAGCATTGCAGCTGCTGTCGGCTCAGCATTCACGCTTAAATATGTTATTTTGCCGCTTATGTATCACTATTTCGGTTCATATGGCTATACTCCCCAAAACATATTTAAAAGCTATCAGATAGCTTATGATGCGTTAGCAAAGGCGCTTCCGTTTATTAAATCCGTTATTCCCGAAATGGATAGTATGGTAACAGGTGTAATTCTTTATAATATTCCGCTGACATTTGTTAAGTGTTTCTTATGTCTTATATTTGCGATTTTCACATATTATTTAGTCAATAATATGATAAATAAGGAACACCGTTAAAGTTTTTAAATTTGTTCTTGACAAGAAAATACTTTAGTGCTATGATATGTTAAACCGATGAGAAAGAGTAGTAATTAATCAAGGTTATCCAAAGAGAGTCGCTGGCGGTGGAAATGCGATGATGAGCTGATTGATGAATGGACTTTTGAGGGCGAGCGGAAAGGAAACGAGTATGCAAGCCGGAGCGGGCGCTTCGTTAACAACAGTCGGCATATGATTGTATGCACAGAGTGGGCGTGAAAACGTCAAGCCGGGTGGCACCACAGGAGATTATTTCATCCTGTCCCAGCATTTATGCAGGGACAGGATTTTTTTATGTCCCTGTAAGAAAATTGCCATCAAAAAATAATTTATTAGGAGGAAAAAATCATGGCAGAAAACAAAATTCCCTACAAAATCTATCTTGAAGAAAATGAGATGCCAAAGCAGTGGTATAATGTTCGTGCGGATATGAAGAACAAACCGGCACCGCTTCTCAACCCCGGCACCCTTGAACCAATGACGGCAGAGGAACTCGGCGGCGTATTTTGCGATGAGCTTGTTGCTCAGGAGCTTGATAACGATACTCCCTATATCGATATTCCTCAGGAAATCAGAGATTTCTATAAAATGTATCGTCCATCACCGCTTGTAAGAGCTTATTGTCTTGAAGAAAAGCTCCAGACTCCCGCAAAGATTTACTATAAATTTGAAGGAAACAATACCAGCGGTTCACATAAACTCAACTCAGCTATTGCTCAGGCTTACTATGCTAAGAAGCAGGGCTTAAAGGGAGTAACTACTGAAACAGGAGCAGGTCAGTGGGGAACAGCGCTTTCAATGGCTTGTTCATATCTCGACCTCGATTGCAAGGTTTATATGGTTAAGGTTTCTTATGAGCAGAAGCCTTTCAGACGTGAGGTTATGAGAGTTTACGGCGCAAGCGTTACTCCTTCACCTTCGATGGAAACAGAAATCGGTAAGAAGATTAATGCAGAGCATCCCGGAACAACAGGTTCTCTTGGCTGCGCTATTTCAGAAGCAGTTGAGGTTGCAGTTAAGAACCCCGGTTATCGCTATGTATTAGGCTCAGTTCTTAATCAGGTACTTCTTCATCAGAGCGTTATCGGTCTTGAAACAAAGGCTGCTCTTGATAAGTATAATATTAAACCCGATATCATCATCGGCTGCGCAGGCGGCGGTTCAAACCTCGGCGGTCTTATCTCTCCGTTCATGGGCGAGAAGCTCAGAGGCGAGGCAGACTACAGAATTATTGCTGTTGAGCCCGCATCATGCCCGAGCTTCACAAGAGGTAAGTTTGCATACGATTTCTGCGACACAGGTATGGTTTGTCCTCTTGCTAAGATGTATACTCTCGGCGCAGACTTCATTCCTTCTGCAAACCACGCAGGCGGACTTCGCTACCACGGTATGAGCCCCGTTCTTTCACAGCTTTATGATGACGGACTTATGGAGGCTGTAACCGCTGTTCAGACAGATGTTTTTGAAGCTGCTGAAACTTTTGCAAGAGTTGAGGGAATCCTTCCTGCACCTGAGAGCTCACACGCAATCAAGGTTGCTATTGATGAGGCTCTTAAGTGTAAGGAAACAGGCGAGGAGAAAACAATCGTATTCGGTCTTACTGGTACCGGCTACTTCGATATGGTTGCATATGAGAAGTTCCACGACGGTGAGATGACGGACTATATCCCGACTGATGAAGAGCTTGCAAAATATGCTGAGAAGCTCCCAAAGGTTGAAAAATAAATAACGAAAAATGCAAGGCGTTTGCCTTGCATTTTTTTATGCTGTTTGCATTATACGAAAGAGTATCGCATAATAATCACGACCCATGGACCACGAACCACGGACCACGAAATCAGTCCCAGGGCCATGGGTCTTTCAGCCATTCATCGCTGTTAACTCCGTTAAGCGTAAGCGGACCGAACTGCTCTTCATATTCCTTCTTAAGCTCCGTATATTTGCTTTTGTATTTTTCAAGCATTGTAAGTGCTTCCTTATTATCAGGATGGGTATCAAGAAAGAGTCTCAGCTCATGCATTGCAAATTGAGCAGAGGATACCCTTAATAAAAGCTTTTCTTTCATTTTTTAACCATCCTTCCCTTGAATTCTTTATTAAGCTGTGGAAAGAGAGTTCCGTTATCAAGCGCCTTATCCGAGGAATATGCTTCAAGGCTTTCCTGAAGCGGTATATATGCCATTGTTAAAGCGGCATCCTTTGGAATTGCAGGTCTTGAAGGCGCTTCATTATTCAAAAACGAGGGATTAAATAAATCTTCAAATATTTCCATAATGTATCTCCTTTCTTTTTCATCATATGTTATCTTTCATATTTTGACATAATGAGCATTAAACCACCTTTTGAATATAATAAAAATAGATGTTTAATTTTTACTCGAATTGATAAAAATACTAATGAGTGAATTAAAGAATAAGGTGATATAATGTTCGTCAGAAGAGGCGATATATACTATGCAGATTTAAGCCCCGTTGTAGGCTCTGAGCAAGGCGGAGTTCGCCCTGTTTTAATAGTTCAGAATGATGTTGGCAATAAGTATTCACCAACCGTTATTGCCGCTGCAATAACAAGCAAAATGGATAAATCAAATCTGCCAACGCATATAGAG
>CAMYWU010000048.1 GCA_947302895.1 uncultured Clostridia bacterium
CGGTAAGGGCGGCAGCGTAGTTAAGGAGCTGCAGTCCACGTTTGAGGTTGAAATCATCACTGAGGACGACGGCAGAATCACAGTTTGCGGCACAGACCTTGACAAGTGCAACGGCGCTGCATCCGTAATCAGCCTCATCGTTAACGGTCCCGAGGTCGGTGCGTTCTATAACGCAGAGGTTACCCGCATTATGGGCTTCGGCGCATTCGCAAAGATTGCTCCCGGCGTTGAGGGACTTGTTCACATCTCGCGCCTTGACGTTAAGAGAACCGAAAAGGTTGAGGATGTTGTTAACATCGGCGATTCAATCATCGTTAAGTGTATTGAAATCGACGACCAGGGCAGAATTAACCTTTCAAGAAGGGATGCACTCATTGAGCTTGAGGGAATGACTCCCGAAAACGATATTGAGGAAGAAAACAAAAAGCCCAGAAGAGACGGCAACAGAGGCGGTCATCACAACCGCAGACCTAAGAAGGACTAATCAAAAATGCAACTCATTATGAGTTGCATTTTTTGTGGTCCGTGGCTCGTGATTCGTGGTCTGTGATATAATTTCGGCGC
The DNA here is from genome assembly GCA_947302895.1 of uncultured Clostridia bacterium. Classification (GTDB taxonomy): domain Bacteria; phylum Bacillota; class Clostridia; order Oscillospirales; family Acutalibacteraceae; genus Eubacterium_R. The sequence continues at coordinate 565 of CAMYWU010000048.1, forward strand.
TTGCGCCCCGAAACTCCACTCTTAACCCTCCACTCTTCACTCTAATTATAAATAATAATTGACAAAGTTATATCTTAATGCTATTATATAGCCGACAAGAGAAATTGCAGATGGGAACAATGCCTTTTGGTTAAAGCTATAGAGAGCGCTTGGCTGGTGAAAAAGCGTGCGGCGGCAAAATGGATACCACCCCTGAGAGCGCATAGGAAATGATGCGACGTATGCCTGCGTTAAAGGCTTTGAGTGATATCATTAATTTGATATAATTCAGGTGGAACCGTGCTTTTGCACCCTGATTTTTCAGGGTGCTTTATTTTTTAAAAAATCCGAGTAAAACAGGAGGAATTAATATGAATATAACTTTAAAAGATGGCAGTATTCTTGAATATTCCGAAGCTAAAACGGCTGCGGACATTTGCAAGGATATTTCAATGGGGCTTTTCAGAAATGCCTGCGCCTGCAAAATTAACGGCGCTGTTGCAGATTTGAGAAGCGTTATCAGCGAGGATGCAAGTCTTGAAATCTTAACCTTTGACGACGAGGACGGCAGAAAAGCGTTTAACCATACCGCTTCCCACATTATGGCTCAGGCGGTTAAAAGGCTCTATCCCGAGGCAAAGCTTACAATCGGTCCTGCAATTGAAAACGGCTTTTACTATGATTTTGATGTTGAAAAATCATTTTCACCCGAGGATTTGGAGAAAATTGAGGGCGAGATGAAGAAAATTGTCAAGGAAGGGCTTGAAATTGAAAAATTCACTCTTCCCGTCCCCGAGGCAATAGCGCTTATGCAGGAGAAAAACGAGCCCTATAAGGTTGAGCTTATTAACGAGCACGCCGACAAGGGCGAGGCAATCAGCTTCTATAAGCAGGGCGAATTCACCGAGCTTTGCGCAGGTCCCCATATTATGGATATGAAAACCATCAAGGCTTTCAAACTAACTCAGTGCACGGGCGCATACTGGAGAGGCGACGAGAAGAATAAGATGCTCTGCCGTGTTTACGGTATTGCATTTCCGAAGGCTTCAATGCTTGAGGAATACTTAACAGCACTTGAAGAAGCTAAAAAGCGCGATCACAATAAGCTCGGCAGAGAGCTTGAATTGTTTACAACTGTTGATTATATCGGTCAGGGACTTCCGATTATGCTTCCCAAGGGCGCAAAGGTTATTCAGATTTTACAGCGCTGGGTTGAGGATGAAGAAGCTAAAAGAGGATGGCAGCTTACCAAAACACCGTTTATGGCTAAGAGCGATTTATATAAAATCAGCGGCCACTGGGACCACTATAAGGACGGTATGTTTGTTTTAGGCGATGAGGAGAAGGACAAGGAGGTTTTTGCTCTGCGTCCTATGACCTGTCCCTTCCAGTATCAGGCATATCTCAACAAGCCCCGTTCATACAGGGATTTACCGCTTCGCTATGATGAAACCTCAACTCTTTTCAGAAACGAGGCTTCGGGAGAGATGCACGGACTTATCCGTGTTCGCCAGTTCACAATTTCCGAAGGACACCTTATGTGCCGTCCCGACCAGCTTGAGGACGAATTCAGACGATGCCTTGAGCTTTGCGAATATATGCTCGAAACAATCGGACTTAAAGAGGATGTTTCTTACCGATTCTCGCAGTGGGACCCCAATGACAGAGCGAAATATATAGGAACCGAGGAGGAATGGAATGAAACCCAGGATATTATGAAGAATATCCTTGACGACCTTGGACTTGACTACAAAATCGGCATTGGTGAAGCAGCGTTCTACGGACCGAAGCTCGATATTCAGATTAAGAATGTTTTCGGCAAAGAGGACACTCTTATTACAATTCAGATAGACAGAATGATTGCCGAAAAATTCGGAATGGAATATGTTGATTCCGACGGACAGAAGAAAAATCCGATTATTATTCACAGAACATCAATCGGCTGTTATGAAAGAACGCTTGCACTTCTTATAGAAAAATATGCAGGAGCATTCCCGACATGGCTTGCTCCCGTTCAGGTTAAATTCCTTCCGATTGCAGACCGCCATCAGGACTATGCAAGAGAGATGATGGGCAAGCTTCAGGAAATCGGCGTTCGCTGCGAGATTGATGACAGAAGCGAAAAGATTGGATTCAAAATCAGAAGCGCACAGATGGAAAAAATCCCATATATGATTCTTGTTGGCGATAAGGATATTGAGGCAAACACAATCTCTGTTCGTTCAAGAAAGAACGGCGACGAGGGCGCAACCTCAATTGATGAATTTATTGCAAGAATCAAGGAAGAGATAGATAGTAAAGCGAGATAGGTTTTAGGCGTTAGGTGTTAGGTGTTAGGAATTCATCAACTTGACGCTGGTAAAATAACTATTGCATTATTAAAATTATAATGCTAAAATAACAACGAAATAAAAAAGAGAGGTAAAACTATGGAAAAGCTCAAATATTTTGTAAACGGTGAGTTCAAAGATTCCAAGACCGATGTTTGGTACGACCTTCATAATCCCTCAACAGGTGAGGTAACAGGTCAGGCTCCGTGCTGCACAAACGATGAGGTTTTAGAGGCTATTGAAGCTGCTAAGGCTGCATATCCTGCTTGGAGAGCAACTCCCGCAAGAAAAAGAACTCAGATTCTCTTTAACGTAAGAGATCTTCTCATTAAGCACACCGATGAGCTCACTCAGATTGTTTGCGAAGAAAACGGCAAAACCTGGGCTGAGGCGCTCGGCGATGTTGGTAAAGCTCAGGAAGGAACAGAGCTTGCAACTCAGGCAACATCTCTTATGATGGGCGAAAGCCTTATGGATGCTTCAACCGGCTTTGATACTGTTAAGTATCGTGAGCCCATGGGCGTTTTTGCAGGTATTGTTCCTGTAAACTTCCCCGCAATGATTCCGTTTGGATGGATGGCTCCCGTTTGTCTTGCATGCGGAAACACAATGGTTCTTAAGGCTGCTTCTCTCACTCCGAGAACTGCTATGAGAATCGCAGAGCTTTATAAAGAAGCAGGCGTTCCCGATGGCGTTATCAACGTTGTAACCTGCTCCAGAAACGAGATTAACACAATTCTTGAGCATCCCGATGTTAAGGGTATTACCTTCGTTGGCTCAACTCCCGTTGGTCTTAAGATTTATGAAAAGGCTGCTTCAACAGGTAAGCGCTGCCAGGCTCTCTGCCAGGCTAAGAACCACGCTCTTGTTATGGAGGATTGTGCTCTTGAAAGAACTGTTGCAGGCGTTATCAACTCAGCATTCGGCTGCGGCGGTCAGAGATGTATGGCTCTTTCAGCTTGCGTTGTTGAGGAAAGCATTGTTGATAAGTTCGTTGCAGAGCTCAAGAAGCAGATTGCTTCAGTAAACTGCGGTCCTGCGTGGGATAAGAACACCCGCCTTGGTCCGATTACATATGAAAAGCACTACCATGAGGTTCTTGCTGATATCCAGAAGGGTATTGATGAGGGTGCAACTCTTGCTGTTGACGGACGTAACCCCGAGGTTCCTGCCGGCTATGAAAACGGTTACTTCGTTGGACCTACAGTATTCACAGACGTAACCGATGATATGACAATCGGTCAGGAAGAGGTATTCGGTCCTGTTCTTTGCATTAAGACCTGCAAGAATTTTGAGGACGGTCTTGCAAAGATGAACGCAAACCCCTATGCAAACGGTTCTGTTATCTATACTCAGAGCGGCTACTATGCTCGTCAGTTTGCAAGATACACAGACGGCGGTCAGGTTGGTATCAACGTTGGTATTCCTGTTCCCGTTGGCTTCGTTCCGTTCAGCGGACACAAGCAGAGCTTCTTTGGCGATCTCCACTGCCTTGGCAAGGATGCATATCGCTTCTTCACAGAGAGCAAGTCAGTAACTCAGCACTGGTTTGACGAGGAAGAGAAGAAGGCAAAGGAAGTAGACACCTGGGACGGTCTTCTCTAAGGCTTGCTAAAAAGCGCACAACCGCGCCAAATTGATTGTAGGGTGCGACTTCTACGGCGCACAGCAGAAAATTCGTTTATTAAAGAAAAATCCCACGGACATCGAATCCGTGGGATTTTTGGCGCTTTCCGTTTTTTGCTCGGGGGCGGTACCTTTGTACAGCTCCCGCTCGCAAGAAAACGGAATTCTGCATCTTTTTCGCTAAGCCTTTGTTTATTTATTATATCATTAAATCAACAATGCTGTCCGCAAGTTCAGTGGGATTGTCTATTGTTAAGCCTGCAATCAGTCGAGCCTGTGAATAGAGTATTTTTGTGTACTTTGCAAGTGTTTCATCATCGGCAGCTTTCAGCTTTTCACAAATCGGATGATTTGAATTGATTTCAAGCACAAGCTGAGCCTTAACTCCCTCGTTTGCGCCGGGCATCTGGGAAAGCACCTTTGCCATTTCAAGAGAAACATAGCCCTCTGCCGAAAGGCTGACTGCGTGGGAGCCGAGATTGTTTGTGAGCTTTATTGAGGAAACCTCGCTGCCGAGGATATCCTTCATTTTATCAAGAAGCTCCTTTGCCTCCTCGTTCTTCTTCTGAGCGGCTTCCTTTTCGGCATCCGTGCTTAAATCAACATCGTCCTTGAGGATGTTTGCAAACTGTTTGCCGTCGTATTCGAGCAGCATCTGGATTGCAAATTCATCAACATCATCTGTGAAATAAAGAACCTCAAAGCCCTTTTCCTTAACTGCTTCGCACTGGGGAAGAAGGGTGATTTTTTCTTCGCTTTCGCCGCAGGCATAGTAAATCTTATCCTGGCTGTCAGCCATTCTTTCCCTGTATTCCTTAAGCGTTGCAAAGCCGCCGTTTGAGGATTTGAATATGAGCAAATCCTTTAAGCCGTCTTTATTCATACCGTAGTCGGCATAAACGCCCCATTTTAGCTGGGTGCCGAAGGTTTTGAAAAATTCCTCGTATTTTTCACGGTCATTTTTAAGAAGCTTTGCAAGCTCGCTCTTAATCTTTTTATCAATTGCCTTTGCAATGATTTTAAGCTGATGGTCGTGCTGAAGAATTTCACGTGAAATATTAAGGCTTAAATCAGCGCTGTCAACAAGACCTTTAACAAAGCTGAAATAATCGGGAAGCAAATCGGCGCATTTTTCCATAATCATAACGCCGTTTGTATAGAGTGCAAGTCCCTTTTCATAATCCTTTGAATAGAAATCAAATGGCGCATTTTTAGGAATGAACATAAGCGCATCAAAGGTTGCCTGACCTTCGGTTTTTGAATGAATAACAAGCGCAGGGTCGTTGTAGTCAAAGAATTTCTGTTTGTAAAATTCGCTGTATTCCTCTTCCTTGATTTCACTTTTGCTCTTGCGCCAGAGCGGAACCTGGGAATTGAGAACTTCATCGTTTATTTCGGTTATATATTCACCCTCATTATCGGGATCAGGAACCTGGGAGGTCATCTCCATAACAATGGGATAGCGGATATAATCGCTGTATTTCTTAACGAGCTCCTGAATTGTATACTGTTCAAGATATTCATCAAAGCTGTCGTTTTCGGTATTATCCTTTATATGAAGAATAACCGTTGTTCCACGTTCTGCCTTTTCGCAGGGCTCAATAGTATAACCGTCCGCACCCTCGGAAACCCATTTGTTTGCTTCATCGCTTCCGAGCGCCTTTGAGATAACCTCAACCTTATCGGCAACCATAAATGAGGAATAAAAACCAACGCCGAACTGACCGATAACCTCAACATCATCTATGCCCTCAGTGCCTTCATTTTCCTGCTTGAAATTAAGCGAGTCGGATTTTGCGATTGTTCCGAGATTTGTTTCAAGCTCCTCGGCTGTCATACCAATTCCGCAATCGGAAAGGGTAAGGGTTCGGTTTTCCTTATCAAGCTCAATTCTAATTTTCAAATCATCCTTGGAAGCGTTTATGCTGCCGTCGGTCAGCGACTTGAAATATAGCTTATCCGTTGCGTCGCTTGCGTTTGAAATAAGCTCACGAAGGAAAATCTCCTTGTGGGTGTAAATTGAATTAATCATCATATCGAGCAGCTTTTTTGATTCTGCCTTAAACTGCTTTTTTCTCATAAAAATCACCTTCAAATCTTATTGAGTTAGCACTCTCAACACAAGAGTGCTAAATATATTATAGCCTTATTTTTCCTTTTGTCAATACTAATTATTGTTGAAATGCAAATTATATTATGGTAAGATTGTTTTGTTTAGGAGAGGATATTATGGATTTATCGCTAATCATTCCTTGTTATAATGAAGAAAACAATATTAAGCGCTTTTTTGAAGAATGCGAAAAAGCGTTTTTTGGCTCGGATATAAAGACCCAATATGTTTTTGTGAACGACGGCAGCACGGATAAAACAGGCGAGGTGCTGAAAAACCTTTTTGAAACCGAAACAAAGGCAAATATCAGCGTTGTTAATTTTTCAAGAAATTTCGGCAAGGAGGCTGCAATTCTTGCAGGGCTTAATAATTCCTGCGGAGAATATACCTGCATTATTGATGCCGATTTGCAGCAGAGTCCGAAAACCGCAAGGGATATGCTTGAAATAATCAGGGTTAATTCTCAGATAGACTGTGTTTGCGCTTACCAGAATGAGCGCAGGGAGAATAAGCTTATTTCCTTTATGAAATCGGTTTTCTATAGGGTTATGAATGATATGGCTGAAACCGAGCTTAAAAACGGAGCAAGTGATTTCAGACTTTTCAACACAAAGGTTAAAGAGGCTGTTTTATCCCTCGGCGAATACCACCGTTTTTCAAAAGGTATTTTCTCCTGGGTTGGTTTTAATGTTCACTATATGGAATATAAAGCCGATGAAAGAAATGACGGAAAAACAAAATGGAGCTTCAGAAAGCTTGTTAAATACGCCGTTTCAGGTTTGGTTTCGTTTTCAACCGCTCCGCTGAAATTTGCGGCATATATCGGTTCAGGAGCAACTGCTTTTTCGGTTATCTATCTTATAGTAACCGTTATAAGAAAGCTCACAAGGCATATCAATGTTGACGGCTTTACTCAGCTTGTTATTCTTATAACCTTCTTTTCGGGAATATTGCTCTTCACCGTTGGAATTATAGGCGAATATATTGCAAAGATTTATCAGCAGGTTAAAAACAGACCGATTTATATCACAAAAGAAGTTTTAAAGAGAAACAATGAAGAATAAAAAAGAAATATTAATGTATGTTGTTTTCGGCGTTTTAACAACTTTTGTCGGCTGGGGAACATACATCGTTTTTGAAAAAACCATAAAAAGCGTTTTCTGGGCAAATCTTTTAAGCTGGATTTGTGCGGTTGCATTTGCTTATATAACAAACAAGCTCTGGGTTTTCGAGTCGAAGAGCTGGGAAATAAAAACGCTTTTAAAGGAGATATCAACCTTTATTGCCTCAAGGGGTATAACGGGTGTTCTTGAAATCGTATGTGTTCCGCTGCTTGCAAAATGGGGCTTTGACAATCCGTTTTTTGCACTTGCTGAAAAAGCGAATATAAAGGCGGACATTGTATATACCGACGGACTTTATTCAAAAATTGCCGTTGCGGTTATAGTTGTTATTCTCAACTATGTCTTTTCAAAGCTGATTGTATTCAAAAATAAAAAGGACAGTGATTAATCATTAATCACTGTCCTTTTTAAGTCTTGCTTCAAGGCGGTATATCGGATATCCCTGTGAGGAAAAGCGCTCCTCGTATTCGGTTACAATGTTGCCCTCGAAATCGCTGCCATGTAAATCAAGCGAGATATTTGAAAGCTCAAAGCCGTTTTTTGAAAAGCTCTCAATCGAAAACTCAAAAAAGTGCATATTATCGGTTTTCTGAATAATCGGTGCGCCGTCCTTAAGAAGCTCCTTATATATATTCAGAAATCTTTCGTGCGTTAATCTGTGGGCGGCATATTTATTCTTAGGGAACGGGCAGGAGAAATTAAGAAATATTGTTTCAAAGCTCTTCTCGGGAAGAAAAGACGGAAGGTATTCCGCTGCGCAATCAATAAACTTAATGTTTTTTAAGCCCATTTCCTTTGCCTTTTCGCAGCCTATAACAATAACATCCCGAACCTTTTCAACGCAGAGGATGTTTTTATCGGGATTCTGCTGGGCAAAGGTGCAGCCAAACTGTCCCTTTCCTGCGCCGACTTCAAGATATACGGGATTATCATTGCCCAAAAGCGCCTTTAAATTAAGAAGGTGCTTTTCGTTTTTAACATCGTTATGATTAAGGCTTTCGTTTCTTAAAACGATATAGTAATCGCTAACAGCCTCAAGCCTTGATTCAATATTTTTCTTATGTCGAGGTCTCATATTTATCACCGTGGAATATTATAGTATTATTTTATTGTAAGTGCAACATAAATAATTGAGAATTAAGAATGAAGAGTTAAGAATTCAGGGCGGGATTTGCCCACGCCCATTAAAATCGGAGCGAGGCGATCCGAAATTCTCAATTCTCAACTCTTAATTCTAAATTCAAAAGAAGCGCCCCGAAAGGCAATGTCATTAAGTTAATGACATAAAAATGAAAAAACGACACACTTGCATACG
>CAMYWU010000049.1 GCA_947302895.1 uncultured Clostridia bacterium
AAAAAGTTGTTATCGGCGAGGGAATAACCCATATAAGCGATTATCTGCTCTGCGATGCAGTTAATGCCGAGAGCGTTACAATTCTCAGCAAAACAGCTTCATACAGCAATAACGCTATTTATTTCAGCGACGCAAGCGTATCGCAAATAGAGCTTCTTGCCTATGATGATTCAAGCGCCAAGGACTATTTTAATGATAACAATATTGAATATACCTCACTTGGGTGCGGCCATTCGAGGCAAATAGATTATTATGAGATTTTGCCCTCCTGCTGTTATGATACCTGGGGCGTTTACACCTGCGCCGATTGCTTTGATTCCTACAGGGAATATATCAGCCATGAAAGTAAGGGACATTATCTCAGCGGAAGAATAAGAACCCTCGCTTTTGATGCGATAACCGATTGCGAGATTTTTGTTGACGGCAAATTAAGAGCTATGTCAAACGCAAAGGGAGGATATGTTGTTTATCCCGTTTTGTGCGGAGAGCACAGCGTTGAAATCAAAAAACGTGGCGAAAACATTGATAGCTTTGTTGTAAGTATAAGCAGAACAAATCTGAGATGCAAAAGCAATTGCTGCTATGGCGATTTTGATAAAAACGGATATATTAACGCCAAGGATTATGCCTATGCGCTCAAAAAGGAATATGAAGAGGCAAGCATAATCAATTTTGGAAGAGTTAAAGCAAATGAGCTGTCAGATGAAATCTATGAAAAGCAGGAATTGCCCTATGCTCTGAGTATCGAAAACGAAACCGATGATGAAGACCCAAACAGAAGGGAATTTGTTGCAATTATTGAGAATAACAGCGAATTTGAAGTTAAGGAAAGCGGCTTTGTTTACGGCAAAAATATGAGCGATGATATGCTTTATATTGAAAATGTCGGAAAAACAAATTCTGATGGTTTTTCAGTTAAAAAGCAGTCAACAGTTAATGATATTTATGTTAAGGTTATGAGATATAAGTCGAGCGATTTAAAGGGAACTTTAAGCGCAAGATTCTATATCGTTTATACAAACGGAGTTGAGGATTTTCTTTGTTACAGCGATGTGTCCTCCTATACATATCCTGATTGACAATGAAGATTAAAAGATTTATAATCAAAACATATTACTGTACTGAGGTGTTATTATGAAAAAAATAATTCTATGTATTCTCTGTCTTTCAATGGTTGTCTGCGCTTTTGGCGCCTGCGCTAAAAACAATGACGAAAAAACAACAGGCATTAAGCAGGCAACAACCGAGGAAATGACAACCGACAGCGCTGTTATCAAGGAAGCAGATGCTATTAATCTTATCAAAAGTTATTCTGATGATGAACTCGGCTTAACAGCTGAGGATAGAAAAAAGGCTTCCTTTATGGTTGCTTCAAACGGCGTAAAGATTGATAAGAAGTATTATATTGAGGTTATCGCAACAATCAAAAACGAGCATAAGGAAGGCGATAAAATCACATATACCTTTGATAATCTCGGCGTTTATTATATCCGCTACGACGGCAAGAAGATTATGCGTTTGGATATGAAGAGCGAGGAAGAGAAGTATATTGATATGAAGATTAAGGCTGTTCCCACAACAACTGCTCCGGCTGAAACTGAAGCTAAAACCGAAACCGAAACACAAACAACAAAGGGTTAAAATATGAGTAAAAAAATAATCCCCGCCATAGTTGCGCTCGGTGCTGCTGCGGCAGTTGCCGAATTTGCAGTTCACGGTTATCTTGACGTTATGTATGCCGAAAAAATTCCCCAGGGAATTATGAAAAGGCTTGGCAACAAGAAATCGGATAAATCCCTCAGGGAAATTCATAAATTCAATAAAGGAGAAAACGAGTGGGCAAGCTCAAAGGATATTGAGAAAATCGATTTGAAAAACACAAGGGATAACAATCTTAAAGGCTATTATCTTCCTGCCGAAAAGGAAAGCGATGTTTTCGTTTTGTTTGCCCATGGCTACCGTTCAAGCCATTGCGGCGACCCTTATAATTTCATTCGTTTCTACCATGAGGAAATGAAGTTCAATTTTATGAGCGTTGACCATGTTACAGCAGGTGAGTCCGACGGCGATTTTCTCGGCTTTGACTATTTTGAGTCCGAGGATATGCTTCTCTGGATAGACTATCTTACTGAGCGCTTTGGCAAGGATATAAAGATTATTCTTCACGGCGTTTCCATGGGCGGAGCAACGGTTTGCAAGATGGCTTCCCGTGTTCCCGAGCAGGTTAAGCTGATTGTTTCAGACTGTGCATATACAAGCGCTGAGGATCAGCTGAAAAGCGTTTGCAATTCTGTTGGATTAGTTAAATCTGCCCCTCTTGCATTCTTCCTGTTCAACAGAATGAATAAAAGGCTTGCAAAGTTTGACCTTAAGGATACCGATGTAAGAACAAGCGTTTCGCAGGCAAGAGTTCCGATGCTTTTTGTTCACGGCGATACGGATGATTTTGTTCCGACAAGGATGGTTTATGAGCTTTATGATTTATGTCCGACGGAAAAGAATTTGCTCATAGTTAAAGGCGCAGCCCACGCTGAGAGCATTTTAATCGGAAGCGAAAAATATAAGGAAAAGCTTAATGAATTCATAAATAAATACATATAAAAAAGGAATTGACTATCTGTTTGATAGTCAATTCCTTTTTTTCTTTATCGGGAAAATCCACCAGCACGAAACGATGGCAACAGCAATAAATGCTGCAATCGGGCAGAAACCGCCAAGCCACGCTGCTGCAAAATATGCTATAAGACTAACAATGCTTCTTGCACTGAGCCTGAATTTTTCGCCCGGATGGCATTCTTTGAATATGAGATAAAACATTATATGGAAGGTTATGCATGCAAGGGACATATCCCCGAAATACAGACTGAGCGGAACCCAGCTTCTCGGATGATATCCAACCCATGCCGTTGCAAACGGAATGAAGCTCATTGCAAATAGCCATAAAATGTTGCACCAGAGAATTTTTACATTAATTGTTTCAGCTTCGTGAAAAATCTGATGATGATTAACCCAGTATATCGCAATGAAAAAGAAGCTCAGCACATATGCAAGGATTGTCGGGGCGATTGAAAGCAAATCCTCAAGCGTGTCGCCCTTTGGCAAACGGAATTCCAAAACCATAATTGTTATAATAATTGCCAAAACGCCGTCGCTGAAGGCTTCAAGTCTGTTTTTTTCCATAACTACTCCTTTTCAATCCTTGAATTAATTTCGTTTTCAATTTTTCTGAGCTTTCTTTTTGTTGTTAAACCAAGCTCAATTGCCCTCCGGTTTCCGTCTTTAAACTCAAGGGTTAGCCTTGAATAGCGGTCAATAAAATTCTTTTTGAAGCTTGCCTTTGTATCCTTGAAAACCTGAACGCCTTTAATATCGTTGTATTTAAAATAATTGTTTTCATCAAGAAAGCTTATTTCAAGCCCGTTTTCCGTAAAGCGTATGCCGTGGCGCAAAACCTCTCTTGTGTAGAATATTGCAAGCGCAACAGAGCAAACAACGATTATTGCAAAAATGATATTTGTAAGCTTAACTTCAAGGCGAAGCTTGTTGTATGCATAGTATGCAAAATAGCAAACCGCCGTATCAAGTATCAGCGCCATTACAACCGATATTGGCGATATTATTCTGATGAACTTATTTTTCAAGTCTTATTTCCTCGAATTTCTTTAAAACTCCGCAGTTTTCAATTTCAAATTCCTTTGAATTTAAGTATTCAAAATCTCCTGCATTTTCAAAATCAAATCTGAGCTTGTATGAACATAGCTCCTGGGATAATCTTCCGTGCTTTGAGCCGTATTTTCCGTCGTTCATAAGCGGATGACCTATGGAAGCAAGATGAGCCCTTATCTGATGAGTTCTTCCCGTGAGAAGCTCAACCTCAACAAGGGAAAATCCGTTTGCATAGCCGAGCACAGTGTATTTTGTTGCAATCCTCTTTGAACCCTCGGTTTCTTTATCGGATACGAAAACCATATTTTTTCGCTCGTCCTTGCTGAGAAAGCCCTCAAGAGTTTCGCTTTTCTTCTCAAATCTGCCTTCGCAAATTGTAAGATAGAATTTTTTAACCTCACGGCTCTTGATTTTTGCGTTTAAGAATTTCAAAGCCTCATAGTTTTTAGCTCCGATAACAATACCCGAGGTGTTGCGGTCAATTCTGTTTGCAAGGGCGGGGGAGAAGGAGTTTTCGCTCTCGGGCTTCCATTCACCCTTTTCAAAAAGATATCTCTTCAGCGAGGATACAAGGGTGTTAACATATTCTCCCTTTTCGGGATGACAGAGCATTCCGCTTTTTTTGTTCAGAAGAATAATGTTTTCATCCTCAAAAATAATATCGAGCTCCTTTGGCGCAGAAAGAAAATCATAGTGCGCTTCTTTTTCTTTCAGCATATCGTCGTTAAGATAAAGCTCAATAATATCTCCCTCGTTGATTATCTGTTCGGGAGTGCATCTCTTTTTGTTAATCTTGATATTCTTTTTTCTGATTTGCTTAAACATCATCGATTTCGGAAGCGTTTCAAAGCTTTTTAAAAGAAATTTATCAAGCCGCTGCCCCGAATCGTTTTTCTTAACAATGATTTGTTTCATAAGTTTATTATAGATTAAGTGTCTTAATCTTGCAATATTTATTTTTTTGATATATAATACTGTGAATATACTTTTTCGGAGAAAAAATTTCTATGGGTAATTTTGAGTTAGTAAGCAGTTTTAAGCCTACGGGCGACCAGCCCGAAGCGATAGATGCGCTTGTTGAAGGCGTTCTTCGAGGCGATAAAGAGCAAACATTAATGGGCGTTACCGGTTCGGGTAAAACCTTCACAATGGCAAACATCATTGAGAGAGTAAACCGTCCAACGCTTGTTTTGGCGCATAATAAAACGCTTGCCGCTCAGCTTTGCAGTGAGTTCAAGGAGTTTTTTCCGAATAATGCGGTTGAATACTTTGTTTCATACTATGATTATTATCAGCCCGAAGCATATGTTCCGACAACTGATACCTATATTGAAAAGGATAGCGCTGTAAATGAGGAAATAGATAAGCTGCGCCACAGCGCCGCTTCCGCCCTATCGGAAAGACGGGATGTTATAATCGTTGCCTCCGTTTCCTGTATCTATTCCATCGGCGACCCTGTTGATTATCAGAATATGGTTATCTCGCTTCGTCAGGGAATGACCAAGGAAAGAGATGAGCTGATAAGAAGGCTTGTTGAAATTCAGTATGAGCGAAATGATATAAACTTTGTTCGCAATAAGTTCCGTGTTCGAGGCGATACGGTTGAAATCTTCCCCGCAGGCAGCAGCGGCTCAGCGATAAGAGTTGAGTTCTTCGGCGATGAGATAGACCGGATTTGCGAAATAGACCATCTGACAGGCAAGGTTACGGGCGTTTTGAGCCACTGCGCAATCTATCCTGCTTCGCTCTATGTTGTTTCCCAGGATAAGATGAAAAGAGCCATTGAAGAGATATATCAGGAAATGGTTGAAAGGGTTGCCTATTTTGAAGAAAAGGGCAAGCTTCTTGAAGCTCAGCGTATAAGGGAGCGAACATTGAATGATATCGAAATGCTTCAGGAAACGGGCTTTTGCAAGGGAATTGAAAACTATTCAAGAATTATGAGCGGAAGAAAACCGGGCGCAGCGCCGTTTACACTGCTTGATTATTTCCCCGATGATTTTCTTTTGTTTGTTGATGAAAGCCATGTTATGCTTCCCCAGGTTCACGGTATGTATGGCGGCGACTATTCAAGAAAGAAGAGCCTTATTGATTTCGGTTTCAGACTTCCTTCGGCTTTTGATAACAGACCGCTTAAATTCGAGGAGTTTTATTCAAAAATCAACCAGGTTATATTTACCTCGGCAACGCCTGCCCAATTTGAAAAGGAAAAATCAACCCAAATTGTTGAGCAGGTTATCCGTCCGACGGGACTTCTCGACCCGAATATAACCGTTAAGCCGACGGACGACCAGATGGACGACCTTGTTTCCGAAATCAATATCAGAACCCAGAGGGGCGAAAGAGTTCTTGTAACAACGCTTACAAAGAAAATGGCGGAGGATTTAACTGCCTACCTTGAAGGCTTTGATATAAAGGTTCGCTATATGCACCACGATATTGATACCATTGAAAGAATGGAAATTATCAGGGATTTGCGACTCGGCAATTTTGATGTTCTGGTTGGAATCAACCTGCTGCGTGAGGGTCTTGATATACCCGAGGTTTCTCTTGTTGCAATTCTTGATGCGGATAAGGAGGGCTTCCTCAGAAGCGAAACATCGCTTGTTCAGACCATAGGCAGAGCTGCAAGAAACGCAAACGGTGAGGTTATTATGTATGCCGATTCCGTTACTCCTTCAATGGAAAGAGCAATAAGCGAAACGCTGCGCCGCCGCTCAATTCAGGAGGCATATAATAATGAGCACGGAATTGTTCCGCAAACGATTAAAAAGGACGTTCGTGATATTATTGAAATAACAAGCAAGGATAATCTTGACAAGGGCGTTAAGATGACTGCAAAAGAACGCCATGTTATGATTGAAAAACTAACAAGAGAAATGAAGGAAGCGGCTAAAATGCTTGAATTTGAACACGCTGCCTTCCTCAGAGATAAGATTAAGGAATTATCCGAGGGATAATTCAAATTACGAATTACGAATGACGAATGACGAATTTCGGGTCGCAAGCGACGAATATAATATAGCTGACCGCAGGTCCCGAACCTTCACCCTTCACACTTTATAAAACTATGGCAAAACTATTAAACGATAAAACCTTTTGGAAAAATACGCTGAGAATAGCTGTTCCCGTTGCGATTCAGAATCTTCTTTTCAGCTCATTTACGCTTGTTGATACTATTTTTGTCAGCAGGCTTGGTGATGTTTCGCTTTCGGCGGTTGGTATGGCGTCGCAGTGGAGCTTTCTGATGAATCTTGTTATGTTCGGTATCTGTTCGGGAACAAGCGTTTTTGTTTCGCAGTACTGGGGAATTAAGGACAGAAAGAGTATCCATAAAACGCTTGGTATTGCTCTTTCTGTTGCGATTATTTTAAGCACCCTGTTTTTCCTTTTCAGCTTCGCTTTTCCAAGGGGCGTTATTTCGATTTTCAACAAAAATACTGCCGTTCTAAGCGAGGGCAGTAAATATATAAAATCGGTGTGCTTTGTTTATCCTGCGCTTGCGCTCAGCGATGTTTTAAGCATTGTTCTCAAGTCAACCGAAAGAGCAAAGCTGCCAATGTATACAGCGGTTGTAACAACTGCGCTTAATATCTTTCTTGATTACTGTATGATTTTCGGAAAGCTCGGTTTCTCCGCAATGGGCGTTTGCGGAGCGGCAAGGGCAACGGTTATATCAAGCTGGGTCGGCGTTGTATTCATTGTTCTTATTTCCTGTATTGAAAAAAACATTCTTGCAACAAACCCGAAGAATGTTTTCAGCTTCAACATAAAGGATTTGAAGGTGTTTTTCAGAAAAGCGCTTCCCGTTATCTTAAACGAATCCCTGTGGGGACTGGGAACCTTTGTTTTCAATGTTATCTGGGCTAATATGGGATATGAATACTATGCCTCGGTAACAATCCTGAAAACCTTTGAAAATATGAGCTTTGTTTTCTTTGCAGGCTTTTCCTCTGCAAGCTCTGTTTTGATTGGAAAATCTATAGGCAAGGGCGAAATAAAGAGAGGAATAGAGGATTCAAAGAGGTTTATCTTTATTGTTCCGTTTTTATCTATGCTTGTAGGTCTTACCGCAATTCTTCTAAGAACACAGATAGTTAATCTTTTTGATATGGGAAATAATATCAGTGAATTAACTCTGCAAACGGCAAGAATGCTGATTCTGATTTATTCCCTTGATATGCCGTTTCGTATGCTCGGCTTTACCTTCATTGTCGGAATATTCCGTTCGGGCGGCGATACCTTTTCGGCTGCAAAATTCGATTTGGGAGCCCTATGGCTTTCGGCAATACCTGCAACTCTGATTGCGGCATATGTGTTTAAGCTGCCATTTTTGGTTTGCTATACGCTGATGTTTGTTTTTGAAGATTTTATAAAGCTGGTTTTCAGCGTTGTTCATTATAAAAAGCTTAAGTGGATTAAGCCTGTAACCCAGGAGGGCAAAAATGCCTTAAAGGAGATTTCAAATGGTTAAGAATATTGTTGTTAAAGGCGCAAGAGAGCATAATCTTAAAAACATAGATATTGAAATACCAAGGGATAAGCTTGTTGTTTTCACAGGGCTTTCGGGCTCGGGCAAATCCTCGCTGGCGTTTGATACTATCTATGCCGAGGGTCAGAGAAGATATGTTGAATCCCTTTCCTCATATGCAAGAATGTTTTTAGGTCAGATGGAAAAGCCCGATGTTGATTATATTGAGGGGCTTTCTCCTGCAATTTCAATCGACCAGAAAACAACGAGCAAAAACCCACGTTCAACTGTCGGAACAGTTACGGAAATCTATGACTATCTTCGTTTGCTCTGGGCAAGAATAGGCATTCCTCACTGTACGGTTTGCGGAAGGGAAATAACTCAGCAGACCATAGACCAGATTGTTGACAGAATTATGGAATATGAAGAGGGAACAAGGCTCCAGATTATGAGCCCGATTGCAAGGGGCAAGAAGGGCGAATTTGTTAAAGAGCTTGCCGATGCTTCAAAGCAGGGATTTGTTCGTGCGAGAATCGACGGAGAGGTTTTTGATTTATCCGAGGATATAAAGCTTGAAAAAAACAAGAAGCATAATATTGAAATTGTTGTTGACAGAATTGTTTTAAAAGAGGAAATCAAATCAAGACTTACGGATAGCATAGAAACTGCAACAAAGCTTTCAAAGGGCGTTGTTCTTGTTGATATTATCGGAAGCGGCGAAGAGCTGTTTTCACTCAACTATGCCTGCCCCGAGCACGGCGTTTCAATCGAAGAGATGAGTCCAAGAATGTTCTCTTTCAACAATCCCTTCGGCGCCTGCTCGAAGTGCGACGGTC
>CAMYWU010000050.1 GCA_947302895.1 uncultured Clostridia bacterium
GTTGATGATACCGTTAAGAATGCCGATTCAATTTATCTCCATTCAGGCGAGGTAAAAGAGGGTGTTATTTCAAAGGGCGACAGCGTTGAAGCTAAGATAGACACCATCAGAAGACGTGCAATTATGAGAAACCATACCGCTGCTCATCTTCTTCAGCATGAGCTTCGTGCAATTCTCGGAAGCCACGTTGAACAGGCTGGTCAGCTTGTTGATGAAAGCGTTGTTCGTTTCGATTTCACTCATTTCAATGCGCTTTCAGCAGAGGAAATTGCTGAGGTTGAAAAGAGAGTTAATTCAGTTATTCTTTCTGCAATTGATGTTACTATGCAGGAAATGCCGATTGAAGAAGCAAAGAAAATGGGCGCTATGATGCTCTTTGGCGAAAAGTACGGCGATGTTGTAAGAGTTGTTACAGCAGGGGATTCAATTGAATTCTGCGGCGGTACCCACGTTAAAAACAGCGGCGAGCTTGGCTTGTTCAAGATTGTAAGCGAGGCTTCTGTTGCAAGCGGCGTCAGAAGAATAACAGGTGTTACCGGAACAAACGCATACGATATGTTCAGCGATAGCGTTAATACTATCAAAACCCTTGCATTTAAGCTCAAGGGCGCTGAAAACGAGCTTGAGAGCAAGGTTGAAGCTCTTGTTAACGAAAACAAGGACAGCGCTAAAAAAATAAGCGCTCTTGAAGCAGAGATAACAAAGCTCAAGAGTGCGGATATGTTCTCAAAGCCCGAAATTATCGGCGAGCTTGAAGTGTTTACAGCAAGACTTGACGGAACAGAGCCCAATGCTCTTCGTTCAATGGGCGATGAGCTCAAGGAGAAGAATGAT
Organism: uncultured Clostridia bacterium; assembly: GCA_947302895.1. Lineage (GTDB taxonomy): Bacteria > Bacillota > Clostridia > Oscillospirales > Acutalibacteraceae > Eubacterium_R. Next base: position 835 of record CAMYWU010000050.1, read on the forward strand.
AATGCTGTTGCAGTAATCGCCTCGGCAAATGGCGAAAAGGCAACAATTCTTGCAATCTGCGGAAAAAATGCCGTTAAGTGCGGCGTTAAAGCAGGCGATGTTGTTCGTGAGGTTGCAAAGATTGCCGGCGGTTCGGGCGGCGGACGTCCCGATAGCGCAATGGCTGGCGCAAAGGATATTGCAAAGCTTGATGAAGCAATATCTTCAGCTTCCTCAATAGTTAAAAGCATTTTAGGTTAGGAGAAAAGCTATGTGCGTTTTTTGTGAAATAATAAATGGCAATATTCCCTCAACAAAGGTTTATGAGGATGATATGATGGTTGCATTCAAGGATTTAAATCCTGCTGCACCCGTTCATATCCTTGCAGTTCCGAAAGAGCATATTGAATGCGCAAACGATATTAATGCTGATAACAGCAAATATGTTGCTCATATTTTTGAAAAGCTCGGTGAAATTGCTAAGAGCCAGGGAATAAGCTCATACAGAATTATAAATAACTGCGGTGCAGACGCAGGTCAAAGCGTTATGCACCTTCATTTCCACCTTGTTGGAGGAAAAGAATTAGGGGAGAAGATATTATGATAGTTAATGGAATGGAAAGAAAAGATGATGAATTTTATGAGCTTCATATCGCAGGATTGACAAGATATCTTCAGAAGTTTTCTGTTTCGGATAAGCTTGATATTGCGGCTTTCATCCTTTTCGGAGATGTTGAGCTTGCAGAATGCTGCGCAAGAGAATTGCTCAAAAAGGTTCCCGAGTTTGACTATATTGTTACTCCCGAAGCTAAATCAATTCCTCTTGCATATGAAATGAGCAAGCAGAGCGGCAAGAAATACATTGTTGCAAGAAAAGCCGTTAAGGCTTATATGGATAATCCCATTAAAGCAAGCGTTCGCTCAATAACAACTCAGAAGGAGCAAACCCTTTATCTCGGCCACGAGGACGGCGATTTGCTCACAGGAAAAAGAGTTCTTATTGTTGATGACGTTATTTCAACAGGCGAGAGCCTTAAGGCTGTTGAGGAGCTTGTTAAAAAGTTTGATGCAAATATTGTTGCAATGTGTGCTCCTCTTGCAGAGGGCGACAGCGCAGACAGGGAAGATATAGTTTACCTTGAGAAGCTTCCTCTTTTCTTTAAATAATTAAAAGCGGTTGACAGATTGTCTGTCAACCGCTTGTTTATTCTTCGCTGTCTTTGAGTAATTCCTTAATGCATTCGCCAACCTTTCTCTTATCATCATTTGTAAGGCGGCGGATTTGCATTACCAGCTGTTTTTCATAGGTGTCAAGGTCTGTTATGCTCTTTTCCGAATAAAGGCCTTTGTTGTATTCATCAGGGCTTTTGAGAACATACGAGCTTTTTCCTTCAAGTTCAACGCCGCAGATATCATTAAGAGTTGTTTTAAAAACCTTTGCTATTTCATAAAGCATTGAAATGCTCGGGGTTGACCTTGCGTTTTCCCAGTTTCTGTAGGAGGCTGCGTCAACACCTAAAACATCGGAAACATTTTTCTGAGTTAACCCATATATCCCTCTGAGCTCTTTAAGATTATGAGCAATATTGGTTCGGATTTGTGAATTATTAATATCCAACTGAAACCCTCGTTTCGACTTAATTCACTTGAATTATACACAAAGCGACTATTAATTTCAAAGCGGTGAATTTATGCTTAAGAAAATAACATCAATAATACTTGCATTAATAATAACGGCATCCGTTTTCGGTATGTCTTTTAATGTGTCTGCAATAACCTATAAACAGGAGCTTATAAACAAGGGCTTTCCTGAAAGCTATGCTGATGCGCTTGTAACGCTTCACAACAAATATCCGAATTGGGTTTTTGAGCCGTTTAAAACAGAGCTTAACTGGCAGACTGCTGTTAACGGCGAGCGTTCCTCGCATTCAAAGCAGGTTATTCAGAAGAGTAGTTCATATGGCGATGCGTATTATTGCCAGTGCGAAAAATGCAAACCAAACGGAACATATAAGATTCAGGAGGGTTCAAGCTGGGTATCAGCTTCCGAGCAGGCTGTTAAATACTTTATGGACCCAAGAAACTGGCTGAGTGAAGAATACATTTTCCAGTTTGAATCAACCTCTTATGCATCAAATCAGACTATAGCGGGAGTTGAATCAATTATTTCAACAACCTGGATGAAGGATGCAAATATAACCTATAAATCAACTGAAGGTCAATCGCTAACCTATAAGGATTCAAAAAGAAATACTGTTAAGTATTCCCAGGCAATCATTGATGCTGCAAAAAACAGCAAAATGAGCGCATATTATTTAGCTTCAAAGATTCGCCAGGAGGTTGGCTCAAAGAACCCGACCACGGGCGGTTCCTGCGGAACAAAATCGCCCTTTATTGGAATGTATAACTACTATAATATCGGCGCAAATACTGGCTATATGGCTGGTCTTGAATGGGCTTCTGGCTTCCTCAGAACAAATAAGGAAACAACCGCATATACCTATGATTCCAATAAAAAGGAATTTGTTGCACTTAAGGATGAAAAGGGCAATGTTAGAAAGCTAAAGAGTGAGCAGTATCTTAGCTATATATCAAAGAGCGGAAACTATTACAAGGGAATGCTCTATGAAACAGATACCTTTAAAACAAGCGGTGAGGTTGTCTGGGTTCTTGCAGATGATTTAAGAACAACCTATTTCAACTACGGAAGACCGTGGACCAATCCGTATTTAACAATTTATTACGGAGCGGAATATATTAAAAACGGCTTTTCAACGTATCAGAACACGGGATATCTTCAGAAATTCAACGTAAATAAGAATTCGGGCTCACTTTATAACCATGAATATATGGCAAATGTCGATGCAGCAAAAAGCGAAGCCAAAACAACGTATAATGCATATAAAAATGCTAATATTCTTTCTTCGGCTAAAACTTTCTATATCCCTGTTTTCAACAATATGCCGTCTGCTAAATGCACAGTTACATCGGGTGGAGCGTCTTCTCAGACAACCGCTTCTTCAAATCCTGTAACGGGCTTAACTCTTTCTGGCAGAACAACAACTTCGCTGACCTTTAAATGGAATAAGCTCAGCGGCGCAACAAAGTATTATGTTTACGTTAAGAATGTAACCAAGGGAACGAGCTTTAATAAAACCGTTACATCAAACAGCGCAACCTTAAACGGCTTGACTCCTGCAAATAAATACGAGGTTAAGGTCAGGGCGTATACCTCAAAGGGTTGGCAGGATTATTCCTCGTCGGTTGCGGCGCATGCCACTCCCGATAAAATGGCAAAGCCGAAAATAAGCTCTGTTGGCGATACATATGCAACGCTTACCTGGAGCACAAAGACAGGAGCGGACGGATACCATATCTATAGTTATAATTCGTCAACAAAGAAGTATACCTTGCTTGCAAATGTTAAGAATGGCAAAACAAGTTCAGTTAGGGTTAACTCACTTGTCAGTGCGTCAAAAAATACTCTATGTATAAGGGCGTATGTTGTTGATTCATCAACGGTAGCCGGAACGCTTAGCGATAAGGTTTCAACAACAACAAAGCCACGTACGCCAACGCTTAAATCGGTTTCTTCTCCGTCATCAACAAAAATAAAAGCCACCTGGAGCGCAGCAACAGGGTGCGAAGGCGGATACGAAATATACTACGGTAAGGATAAAAACTTTAAAAAGCTTGCTGCAAAGAAGGTTATTAAATCAAAGAAAACGGTTTCTTATACGGGTAAAAACTTTACAAAAGGAAAAACCTATTATGTTAAGGTTCGCTCATATAGAACCGTTAACGGTAAGAAGAAATACAGCTCCTGGAGCGCTGTGAAATCAGTTAAATGCAAATAGAGAGAGGCATCGCCTCTCTCTATTTGCATTTATTCCGTGTTCCGTGTTCCGTGATTCGTGAACCGAATATTTCAACTGCAACGCATCACGAGCCACGGGGCACTGACCACAAATGTGATTTGCTTTGCAAATTGCATTTTTACGGGAGTCTGTATCCTGCCGCACGGTAAATCGCATACCAATCCTCTCTTGAAAGGTTTATATCCGAGCCCTTTGCAATATCCCTTATTCTCTTTGTATTCATTGAACCCGAGATAACCTGGGATTTAACAGGGTGGCGAAGAATCCATGCGCTTGCAATTGATATGGGTTCAGCATCATATTTCTTTGCAAGTTCCTCGAGCTTTTCATTAAGCTCGGGGTATTTTTCTTTGTTTCCGATAAACGGACCCTTGAAAAATCCAGCCTGAAACGGCGACCATGCCTGAAGGGTCATATTGTTTATGCGAAGGTATTCAATTGCGCTGCCGTCGTGCATAAGGGATTCATCGTTTTTCATATTAACATTGAGTCCTGAGGTAACCATACCCGATTCAGTAATTGAAAACTGCATCTGGTTAATAATAATCGGCTGCTTAACGGCTGTTTTAAGAAGCTCTATCTGCATCGGATTGTGGTTTGAAACTCCGAAATGCCGAACCTTGCCTGCGCTCTCAAGCTCGTCAAACGCCTGAGCAACCTCTTCGGGCTCCATTAGTGTATCGGGGCGGTGAAGAAGTAAAATATCAATATAATCGGTTTTAAGGCGCTTTAAAGAAGCGTCAACCGAGGATATAATATGTTCCTTTGAAAAATCAAAGAAACCGCTTCTGATACCGCACTTGGTCTGAATAATGATTTTATCACGAAGGCTATTGTGGTCCTTAAGATAGTCGCCGAAAATCTCCTCGCATTTTCCGCCGCCGTAAATATCGGCGTGGTCGAAGAAATTAATTCCGCTCTCAAGTGCAGTTTCAATAATTTTTTCGGGAGCTTCCTTTGCAGAATCTATTCGCATACAACCCATTGCAACTTCGGAAGCGGATAAATCCTTTGACAATAAAACCTGTTTCATAATCAACTCTCCTTAAAAGAACAGGGGGCAATAAATAATGCCCCCTTGGTACTCTTTAGTTTTAATCCTTTTCGAAATACAGTCCGTCGCTGCAGCAGAAAATTGAATAGCCCTTGAATCTATAGAATCTCTGAAGCGAGGGAATATTTGTTTCAACATCGCTGACAATCAGCGTTTTTTTATCAATTTTGCGAACTTTGTTATCTCCGCAGCAGATATAAACATTTTCTTCATCAGCAGAAGCGAAATGCGGCGCATTAAAGGTTGAATTATCCTTACCGCCGATTCTTATATCTATTGCAAAATTATCAGCGCTGTATCTCATAACGCAGTTTTCGTCTTTGCATACGCACCAGAAGGAATCCTCATCGCTTGCAAGAGAGAAAACCTCTTTATCGTTAAATTTAAACTCCTTAATCCAGAGCATTTCGCCCTGGGCGTCAAAAAGTCCTGCCTGACCGTTCGGGAAAACAATTAAAACCGATTTATCCTTCATAATCATTGCCTGGCACTGAATGTAATCCGAAATTTTTTCGCAGATTTTTTCATATGCTGCGCCAAACTTTTTGAGCATATATGCGCTTTTTGTAACGATTTCTTTTTCGCCCGTTGCAAAATTTACTATGTAGTAATTTGCATTGTATTGCATTGAGTCGCTCATAGGATTTCTCTGAGCAAAAACAAGCTTATCCTTTGAGAACTTAACAACATCGATGATTTCTTTATTAGTAATCTTTTCCATAGGCTCACTCCTCACTGTTGGCAAGGAAGCTGAGGGTCATAAGCGAATCGGAAAGGTGAACGCTTTCAACAAGAACTTCGGGATGAGCCATTGCAATATCGTAGTTTGAGAAATTCCAGAAGCTCTTAATTCCGAGCTTGCAAAGCAAATCAGTAAGCTCCTTCATATCGTTTGAAGGAATACAGATGATTGCGCATTCGGGCGCATTATCAATGCAGAAATTCTCAAGATAATTGATGTGGCGAACAGGTATTCCCTTGATAACCTTGCCGGAAATAGCCTCGTTCTTATCAAAAATTCCAACAAGCTTAAAGCCTCTGTTGCCTGTGAAAACCTTTGATGCAACAGCCTTTCCAAGATTGCCTGCGCCAATGAGAATTGCCTTTGTTTCGCAGTTCAGGCAAAGAATGTCGCCGATTTTATTATAAAGCTCTGGAACGTTATAGCCGTATCCCTGCTGACCGAAACCGCCGAAGCAGTTGAAATCGTGGCGTATCTGGGAAGCTGTTAAGCCCATTCTCTCGGCAAGCTCTTTTGAGCTTATGCGAACAATGCCGTTGTTTTTGAGCGTTTCAAGAAATCTGTAGTAACGTGGGAGTCTTTTTATAACGGAAATTGATATTTCGTTTTTCTCCATATTCATCACCCTAATAATTATTTGGTCATTTCGGTTATTGTATCCATAACGTAATTACCGAATTCCTCACAGGTGCAGCCAGTATCTCTGCCTGTAATAACAAGCTTCTTCTCTTCAAACATACATTTGTCGAGCGCCTTTTCGAGCGAATCTGCTTCCTTCTGGAAACCGATATGGGAAAGAAGCATAACGGTTGCTCTGAGCATTGAGCACGGGTCTGCATACTGACCTCTGCCCTCGCTTATCATTCTCGGAGCAGAACCGTGGATAGCCTCAAACATTGCATATTTCTTGCCGATGTTTGCGCTTCCTGCTGTGCCAACGCCGCCCTGGAACTCAGCAGCCTCATCGGTGATAATATCGCCGTAAAGGTTGGGAAGAACGAAAACCTTGAAATCCCTTCTTCTTGCAGGGTCAATAAGCTTGGCAGTTGTTATATCAACATACCAGTCGTCAGTTACGATTTCAGGATATTCCTCGCCGATTTTCTTTGCGATGTTGAGGAATTTACCGTCGGTTGTTTTAATGATATTTGCCTTTGTAATAATTGAAACCTTGCCCTTGTTGTTGCGCTTTGCATAGTCATATGCAAGCTTTGCAATTCTTTCGCAGCCCTCCTGGGTTGCAACTGTGAAATCAACTGCAAGGTCGTCTGTGATGTTTACGCCGTGGGAGCCAACTGCATAGCCGCCCTCTGTGTTTTCACGGAAGAAGGTCCAGTCAATGCCCTCCTCGGGAACTTTAACGGGGCGCATATTTGCAAAGAGGTCAAGTTCTTTTCTCATTGCAACATTTGCGCTTTCAACATTAGGCCACGGGTCGCCCTGACGGGGAGTTGTTGTTGGACCCTTAAGGATAACGTTGCACTTCTTGAGCTCTTCAAGAACATCATCGGGAATTGCTTTGCCAACAGCGGCACGGTTTTCGATTGTTAATCCATCAATTACCTTGAATTCAATCTTACCGCTTTCAACCTTATCCTTTAAGAGAAATTCAATAACTCTCTGGCTTTCCTTTGTGATAATCGGACCAATGCCGTCGCCGCCGCAAATGCCGATAACAATCTTATCAAGTGCGTCAAAATCGGTGAAATCCTTATCCTCTTTAATCTTCTTTGCTCTTGTAAGCTGCATTTCCATAAGTGAACGGAATTTTTCAACAGCTTCGTCAATAGCTTTATTTTCTAAATCTGTCATATTATTAACTCCTAATTAATTATTGTTTGAGCGCAGCGAGAATCAAGAACTCGCAACGCATGGCGCAAAACGCAAAACTATTTATTTGTTTCTCTAGTATAGTCGAGAAGTCCTCCGCAAAGAAGCATAGCTCTCTGTCTTGCTGAAAGATGGGATGAATCAAGCTGATATTCTTCGTTCTTTGTGATGTTCTTAAGAACAACGGGCTTATTGTTTTCAATGCAATCCCTGATGTTATCAAGCGCAAGCACGTCCATCTGGTCTATTCTGTCGTAGTCTGCCTCGTTTGCAAAGGTAAAGGGAAGAATACCTGCATTAACAAGGTTTGCAACGTGAATTCTTGCAAAGCTCTTTGTTATAACTGCCTTAACGCCGAGATAGAGCGGAACAAGCGCTGCATGCTCTCTTGATGAGCCCTGACCGTAGTTTGCACCGCCGATAACAAATCCCTTGCCCTCAGCCTTAATTCTCTCAGGGAAGCTTTCATCGCAAACTCCGAAGCAATACTGTGAAAGATGGGGAATGTTTGAACGGGAGGGGAGTATCTTTGCGCCTGCCGGCCTAAGATGGTCGGTTGTGAT
>CAMYWU010000051.1 GCA_947302895.1 uncultured Clostridia bacterium
TACTTCCACTTCATTTTAGTGGGTGCGCTTGCAGTGCTCATCAACTATCTCTTCGGTCTGTATAAGAGCGTTTGGCGATTTGCAGGAATCGATGAGATAGTCAGAGGTGCCGTTGCAGCGCTTATGGATACGGCAATGCTGTTTTTGGTTGACAGAGTATTCTTTGAAGGTATTCTGCACTATAAAGGTCATCTTGTTTTCTGGAGATATATACTCGTTTTCTTCCTTACTGTTGTTGCGCTTATTGCACCCAGACTTGCGTTCAGAGTTTTAAGAAGAATAAGAAACACATCAAACAAAAAAAATTCCGATACTGACAGAGTAATGATTGTCGGCGCAGGCTTTATGGGCAATTTTGTTATTGACGCCCTCGTTAATGATAACTATAAAAACGGCATTCCTGTTATTGCTGTTGATGATAACCCCGCAAAGTATCATAAAAAAATCAATGGCGTTAAGGTTGCAGGAACCTGTGCGGATATTCCGACGCTCAAAGAGGAATATGATATTGACCAGATTGTTATCTGTATTCCCTCTGCTTCAGCTGCACGCCAGAAAGAGGTTATCCGCCTTGCAATGGAAACTGGCGCAAAGGTTAAAATCAGCCCGACTGTTGAGGATATGCTTGAGGACGGCGGAAAGCGCAAGGTTCGTAATGTTGAAATTTCCGACCTTCTTTCGCGTGATGAAGTTACCCTTGATAAAAAGGTTTGCCGATATCTTATCGGAAAAACCATCCTTATAACGGGTGGCGGCGGCTCAATCGGTTCTGAAATCTGCCGTCAGGTTGCAAGATACGACCCGAAATGCATAGTTATTTTTGATATTTATGAAAACTGCGCATTCGAGCTTCAGAACGACCTTGTTGATAAATACGGAGATGTTATTGATATCAACGTAAGAATAGGCTCTGTTCGTGATATGGACAGGCTCAGAGAGGTTTTTGAGGAATTTAAGCCCGATGTTGTTTTCCACGCTGCGGCGCATAAGCATGTCCCCCTTATGGAGGACAGCCCCTGTGAAGCAGTTAAAAACAATGTTTTCGGAACATATAACGTTGCTCTTATTGCGGATGAATTCAAGGTTCCGAAGATGGTTATCCTTTCAACTGATAAGGCTGTTAACCCAACAAATGTTATGGGCTGCACCAAGAGAATAACCGAAATCATTGTTCAGTATATGAACGATAAAAGCCAAAACACCGAATATGCGGCTGTTCGCTTCGGCAATGTTCTTGGCTCACACGGTTCGGTTATTCCGATTTTCAAAAAACAGATTGAAGCGGGCGGTCCCGTTAAGGTTACCCACCCCGATATAACAAGATACTTTATGACAATTCCCGAAGCTGCTCAGCTTGTTTGTCAGGCAGGCGGTCTTGCAAAGGGCGGCGAGGTTTTTGTTCTTGATATGGGCGAACCCGTCAGAATTATGGACCTTGCAAAAAACCTTATTCGTCTTTCAGGCTTTTCTGTTGATGAAATAGGAATTGTAATAACAGGTCTTCGCCCGGGCGAAAAGCTCTATGAAGAGCTCGCAATGGAAAGCGAAATGGAAACAAGGGAAAAAACCGCAAATGAAAAAATCTATGTTACTCAGCCAATGGATATAAAGGATGATGAGTTCGCAAAAATGCTTGATTCTCTTAATGACGTTAATGATGATAATGTCAGAGAAAAGCTTATGGCAATTGTCCCGAATTATCACCCTGCCAACAATTAGCGCATAGTTAAAAGGATGCTTCAATGAAGCATCCTTTTTTTATAATCTTACTGATATTCCGTTTTCATTAAGATATTTCTTTAGCTCGGGTACGGGAAGCTCGTTGAAATGGAAAAGACTTGCCGCAAGAACGGCGTCCGCCTTACCCTCGGTTAAAACATCAAGAAAATGCTCGGCTTTGCCTGCGCCTCCAGAAGCAATAACAGGTATTCCAACGCTTTCGCTGACAGCTTTCGTAAGCTCGATATCATAGCCAGTTTTCTGACCGTCCTGGTCCATTGAGGTTAAGAGGATTTCCCCTGCGCCTCGCTGATAGGCTTCCTTTGCCCATTTGATTGCATCTATTCCCGTCGGAATCCTGCCGCCGTTGAGATAAACCTCCCAGGAAGCGCCGTTTCTCTTTGCATCAATTGCACAAACAACGCACTGAGAACCGAATTTATACGCAGCATCGTTAATCAAATCGGGATTTCTCACTGCTGCAGAGTTAACGGAAATCTTATCCGCACCCGCTCTGAGAAGCTCCTTGAAGTCATCGGTTGAATTTATACCGCCGCCAACAGTGAAGGGAATAAACACCGTGTTTGCAACACGGGAAACAATATCAAGCATTGTTCCCCTGCCCTCGTGGCTTGCCATAATATCAAGCAAAACAAGCTCATCAGCGCCCTGCTTATCATAGGCAGCTGCACACTGAACTGGATCGCCTGCATCACGAAGCCCCACAAATGAAACACCCTTAACAACTCTGCCGTTTTTAACATCGAGGCAGGGTATTATTCTTTTAGCATACATAATTAACCCTCCACGAAGTTTTTAAGAAGTTTTAAACCGATTTCGCCGCTCTTTTCAGGATGGAACTGGGTTGCCGCAACCCTGCCCTTCTGAACAGCGCACTGAATTTCAACTCCGTACTGAGTTGTTCCTGCAACAACCTTGCAATCGGCATCTTTTAAATAATACGAATGAACAAAATAGAAATAGCTTTCATCATTAATACCAGAAAAAATACCGCCATTTTGCTTAAGCGAAACTGAATTCCAACCCATATGGGGAACCTTTAAGCCGAGATTTTCAGGTATTTTCACAATGCTTCCTTTAAAAACGCCAAGACCTTTAACGCCGGGACTCTCCTCGCTCTCTTCAAAAAGGAGCTGAAGTCCGAGGCAAATTCCGAGAAAGGGCTTTTCGCCCGAAGCAGTATATCTGATAACCTCTTCAAGTCCTCTCTTTCTGATTGAATCCATCGCATCTCCGAAGGAACCAACACCCGGAAGAATTATATGGGAAGCGCTTTCGATTTCAGATTTATCCGAGGTTATTATATTTTCACAGCCAATATAATCAAGCGCCTTTTTAACACTTTGAAGATTGCCTGCACCGTAATCAATAATAGCAACCATTTATTTTCTCCTGAATTTAATGTTTATATAATAACATAAAGATTTGTAATTGACAAATAAAATTTATTTTGCTACAATAATCGGGCAAAATGAATACGGAGACGTATCGAAGTGGGGACGTTTGCGAGCGCTGCCGGTGGCAGATAAAGCGAGCAATAAGGAGTGGCAGCGGTCAAAATTTGTCGGCGCTCCAAGCCGAAACAAATTTTGGGCACCGCAACAGGACATAACGGGGCGCCCCGTTCGAATGATAAAAACAGAAAATAAGCTTATTAGCTTAATATACATGGAGTGGTATCGAAGTGGTCATAACGGGGCGCACTCGAAATGCGTTTGCCTTAACGGGCACGTGGGTTCGAATCCCACCCACTCCGCCAAAAGCAGAAAAACCAACCCAAAAGGTTGGTTTTTCTGTTTTTAAGGTGTTGGAGGGATGAGAAACGAACTCCAAGAGCGGCGCAGAAAGTGTCGCGATTGGGAGAAAGCTCCGGTGGAGCTTTCGATAGCTGAGAGGAGAATCCCACCCACTCCGCCAAAAGCAAAACAGCAGGTTTTAAACCTGCTGTTTTTGTTTTGCTCTTTATTTAAAATATTCACAAGCTGATTTGAAGATTTTCATATCATACTCACCGGGAACATTTTTGTATAAGCCGTTTCCAATACGCTCGGAATGTCCCATCTTGCCGAGAACTCTGCCATCGGGTGATGTAATGCCCTCAATCGCTGCAAATGAGCCATTAATATTTGAACTGATATCCATAGTCGGATTACCGTCAATATCGCAATACTGGGTTGCAACCTGGCCGTTTTGAATAAGGCTCTGAATCAGCTCATCGCTTGCGATAAATCTACCCTCACCGTGAGAAATCGGAACATTATATATCTCGCCAACATTTGTATATTTAAGCCAGGGAGATTTATTTGAAGCAACTCGGGTTCGAACAATTCTCGACTGGTGGCGCCCGATTGTATTAAAGGTAAGAGTCGGGCAGGTGTCATCTGCATCAATAATCTTTCCATACGGAACAAGACCTAATTTGATAAGCGCCTGGAAGCCGTTGCAGATACCTGCCATAAGTCCGTCTCGCCCATCAAGCAAATCGCCTACAGCCTCTTTAACCTGGGCATTTCTGAAGAACGCAGTTATGAACTTGCCGCTTCCGTCGGGCTCATCACCGCCCGAAAAACCGCCCGGAATGAATACTATCTGAGAGGTTTTAATTTTGTTTGCGAAGGTTTCAACGCTTTGAAGTATACCCTCTTTGCTCATATTGTTGATAACAAAGATTTCGGGTTCCAGACCTGCGTCTGCGGCAGCCTTTGCGGTATCGTATTCGCAGTTTGTTCCGGGAAATGCGGGAATGAGAATATGGGGCTTTGCGCACTTAATATGGGGCGCAAAGCGCTTTTCTGCCTGACAAGAGATAACGGGTACCTCTTTAGTCTCATCGCCTGCCTTGCTCGGATATACACTTTCAAGCTTGCTTTCATAAACCGTAAGAAGTGCACTTAAATCAATTGCTTCATCCTTATAAACAATTGCTTTTTCGCTCTCTACTGTTCCGATAAACCTGCCTGCGCTTTCATCATCGGTTTCAACTATGAATGAGCCGTAGCCGTAGCCGAAAATCTCGTTAATTGAAAGCTCATCGCTGAACTTAAAGCCGAAGCCGTTACCAATACACATTTTGAAAACTGCTTCTGCAATTCCGCCGTATCCGAGGGTGTAAATTGAAAGCGCCCTGCCCTCTTTTGCAAGCGAATTAACCTTGTTAAATACAGAAATGAGGGAATCGGTTTTCGGAAGTCCGTTTTCATCATATTCGGGAGCAATCAAAACAGCCTTGCTGCCCGCTCTCTTGAAATCGTTTGAAACAATATCCTTTGCTTTCTCAGTTGTTACGGCAAATGAAACAAGAGTTGGCGGAACATCTATATCTTCAAAGCTTCCGCTCATTGAATCCTTACCGCCCACCGAGCCAATTCCAAGCTCAAGCTGAGCCTTATATGCGCCGAGAAGAGCCGAAAGCGGCTTGCCCCAGCGGCTTGAATCGCTTCCCGGATGCTCAAAGTATTCCTGGAAGGTGAGATAAACCTGATTAAATGAAGCGCCTGTTGCTATCAGCTTTGAAGCGCTTTCAACAACGGCAAGATATGCGCCGTGGTATGGGCTCTGCTCAGAAATGAACGGATTATATCCCCAAGCCATAAGCGAACAGGTATCGGTATGCTTTTTCTCAACAGAAACCTTCTGAACCATCGCCTGAGCAGGAGTGAGCTGATTTTTTCCGCCAAAGGGCATAATAACCGTTCCTGCGCCGATGGTTGAATCAAAACGCTCCGAAAGACCTCTCTTGGAGCATACGTTCAAGTCTGATAAGAGTAATTTATAACCCTCGCCAAAACTTTCGGGAATATCCCTGCTGTATTTATCCGCCTTGGCGGCTTTGATTTGAATATGCTTTTCAGCGCCGTTTGAATCAAGAAAGCTTCTTGAAATATCAACAATCTTTCTGCCGCGCCATTTCATAACGAGCCTTGGCTCCTCGGTTACAACCGCAACGGGAGTTGCGCTGAGGTTTTCCTCCTGAGCCATTGCGATAAATTTATCAACATCCTCTTTATCAACAACAACAGCCATTCTCTCCTGGCTTTCGCTGATTGCAAGCTCTGTTCCGTCGAGACCCTCGTATTTTTTCGGAACCTTATCAAGATTGATTTCAAGACCGTCCGCAAGCTCGCCGATAGCAACCGATACTCCGCCTGCGCCGAAATCATTGCACTTTTTAATAAGTCGGCAAGCGTCATATCTTCTGAAAAGTCGCTGGAGCTTTCTTTCCTCAGGAGCATTACCCTTTTGAACCTCTGCGCCGCATTTTTCAACGGAGGAAACAGTATGCGCCTTTGAAGAGCCTGTTGCGCCGCCTATGCCGTCCCTGCCTGGTGCACCGCCGAGAAGAATAATAATATCCCCTGTAACGGGTTTTTCACGTCTGACGTTTTCTTCGGGAGCCGCCGCAACAACAGCACCGATTTCCATTCTCTTTGCAGCGTAGCCGTCGTGGTAAAGCTCGTCAACAATTCCTGTTGCAAGACCAATCTGGTTACCATATGATGAATAGCCTGCTGCTGCACCCGTTACAATCTTTCTCTGGGGAAGCTTGCCCTTGATTGTTTGCTCAACGGGCTTCAAGGGGTCTGCAGCGCCAGTAACACGCATTGCGCCATAAACATACGCTCTGCCTGAGAGCGGGTCTCTGATTGCGCCGCCTATGCAGGTTGCAGCACCGCCGAAGGGCTCAACCTCTGTCGGATGGTTATGGGTTTCGTTTTTGAAAAGAAGGAGCCAGGGCTCTTCCTTTCCGTCAACGCTAACATTTATTTTAACCGTGCAGGCATTGATTTCGTCTGATTCATCAAGCCCTGCGAGTCTGCCGTCCGCCTTAAGCGCTTTTGCGGCAACAGTTGCAATATCCATAAGGCAAATCGGCGAGGTTTTGCCGAGCTCTTTTCTTTTTGCAAGATATTCCTTATATGTTTTTTCAACGAGTTCATCCTCAAAGGATACATCATCAATAACGGTTAAAAATGTCGTGTGGCGGCAATGGTCGCTCCAATATGTATCCGCCATTCTTATTTCGGTTATGGTAGGATTGCGCTTTTCGGAAATAAAATACTGCTGACAGAATTTTATATCATCAAGGTCCATTGCAAGACCGAGCTCATCAATAAGCGCCTTAAGCCCGTTTTCATCAAGCTCGTTGAAGCCCTCCATAACCATAACGCTGTCGGGAATATCATAGGGGATATTGAGCGTTTCGGGCTTTTCAAGCGAAGCCTCACGTGAATCAACGGGGTTGATAACATATTTTTTAACCGCCGCAAGCTCCTCTTCGCTGATATTTCCGTATAAAACATAAACCTTCGCCGCACGGACAATCGGGCGTTCGCCGCAGGAAATCAGCTGAATACACTGCGCAGCAGAATCAGCTCTCTGGTCGAACTGACCAGGAAGATATTCAACCGCAAAAACAGCGCTTGAGTCAAGCTCGGGAGCTTCATAGGTTAAATCTGTCTGAGGCTCTGAGAAAACGGTTTTAACCGCAGTTTCAAAAAGCTCCTCGGTTATGTTTTCAGCATCGTATCTGTTAAGTATTCTTAAATCATCTATACTATCAATCTTTAAGAAATCCTTAATTTCGCTAAGGAGAGAGGCTGTCTCGTTTGCAAGCTCTTTTCTCTTTTCAACATATATTCTGTATACCATTAATTAACACCTGCTTTCAGAGCCTTTTGACCTATATCGCTGCGATAATATGCATTTTCAAAGCTGATTTTATTAACGTCCTCATAGGAAGCCTTGATTGCCTGCTCAAGAGTTTGAGCAATCTCCGTTACTCCGAGAACTCTTCCGCCGCTTGTTAAGAGCTTTCCTTCTTTGAGAGCAGCGCCTGCAACATAAACCTTATCTTCAATTTCCTTCGGTATTGAAATTTCAAAGCCCTTTTCGTATTTAACAGGATATCCCTCGCTTGCCATAATAACACAGCAGGCGTTTTCATCCCTGAATTTAACATCTGTTTGTTCAAGAGCTCCATTTGTTACCGCAAGCATAACCGTTAACAAATCGCTTTCAAGAAGGGGAAGAACAACCTGGGTTTCAGGGTCGCCGAAACGGCAATTATATTCAATAACCTTGGGTCCGTTTTCGGTTATCATAAGTCCGAAATAAAGACATCCCTTAAAGGTTCTTCCCTCTGAGTTCATTGCATTTATCGTCGGAAGGAAGATTTCATTCATACATCTTTTTGCAATACCCTCAGTATAGTACGGATTAGGCGCAACGGTTCCCATACCGCCCGTATTGAGTCCCTTGTCGCCGTCAAGCGCTCTTTTATGGTCCATAGAGGAAACCATCGGCTTAACGGTTTTACCGTCTGTAAAGGCAAGCACGGAAACCTCGGGGCCGGTTAAAAATTCTTCAATAACAATTGTTTCTCCGCTCTTTCCGAATGCTTTATCCTGCATCATCGAAATAACTGCAGCCTTTGCATCCTCCTTTGTTTCAGCAATAATAACGCCCTTGCCAAGAGCAAGTCCGTCCGCCTTGATAACGGTTGGAATCGGGCAAGTTTCAAGATAGTCAAGCGCCTTTTCCATATCGCTGAAGGTTTCAAATGCGGCAGTCGGAATGCCGTATTTTTTCATAAGCTCCTTTGAAAAAGCCTTGCTGCCTTCGATTATCGCCGCCTCTGCACGGGGTCCGAAGCACTTAATGCCCTTCTCCTCAAGCGCATTAACACATCCGAGAACAAGTGGGTCATCGGGAGTTACAATTGCATAATCAATCCCCTTCTGAACGGCAAAATTAACAATACCCTCAATATCGGTTGCGCCGATATTTTCGCATATTGCATCACTTGCAATTCCGCCGTTTCCGGGGAGCGCATAGATTGTTTCAATCTCTTTGTTTTCTTTAAGCTTCTTTATAACGGCGTGTTCTCTTCCGCCGCCGCCTACAACTAATACTTTCAAAAAACTGTACCTCTTGTTATTTTTTTGATTAGTGGTGGAATAAACGCATTCCTGTAAATGCCATTATTATGCCGAGCTTATTGCAGCGCTCAATAACAATATTATCCCTGATGGAGCCGCCCGGCTCAGCAATATATTTAACGCCGCTTGCAGCTGCACGCATAA
>CAMYWU010000052.1 GCA_947302895.1 uncultured Clostridia bacterium
TTGCCCCGTTGTTAAATCAAAGCCTGCGGCAATAAACGGAACTCTTGGCGTTCTTGCAGGCTGTGATGAGGAGCTTTTCCCCGTTATTGAGCCGATTTTAAAATATATGGGCTGTAATGTTATCCGTATGGGTGATAACGGAAAGGGCTTAACAATGAAGATTTGCCACAATGCACTCTGCGCTGAAATTCAGAACGGCGTCAACGAAACCCTTCTTCTTGCTCGCAGTATGGGCATTTCTCCCGAGGATTTCCACACCGCAGTTTCATACGGCGGCGCTCAGAATTTCTATCTCGACGCTCAGTGGGAAAATATAGCAAACGAAAACTATACAACCGCATTTTCGCTTGAAAATGAGCATAAGGATTTGGGCATCTGCCAGCGCCTTTCAGCTCAGCAGGGAATTTCAATGCCGGGAATGGAAAATGCAAAGGCTGTTTACGATAAGGGAATGGCGGCAGGAATCGGCAAAGAGGACTGGCGTGCTACATATAAGATTGTCAGAGGCGATATAAAATGAGTTTTGAAGCACTGTATATACCAATAGGAGTTCCAACCTTTCATCTTGAAAGCGCAGGAGCTGAATTTGAAAAATCAATATCGCTGTTAAAAAGCATTGATGAGAGTATAAAAGTTCCCGATGAAATGCTTCTCAGTCTTGATAAGCTGAATGCATTTCTTGACGGAAAAAATCCTGATTTGCTCATAGTTCAGAATATAACCTTTGCCAATGCGGCGTATATATCGGAGGTTCTGAGAAAATTTGATGCTCCGGTTTTGCTCTGGACTCTGCGTGAACCCGTTATCGACGGCGGCAGACTTCGCCTCAATTCATTAACAGGAGCATATTCAGCAGCAAACGCTCTTAAAGGCTTTGGAAGAGCCTTTGAATATATCTTCGGTTCGCCTGAGGAAAACAGAGTTCAGGATAAAATCAGGGCGGTATATAATGCTGCAAGGGTTAAAAAAGCGCTTAAAAGCCTTAATGTTCTTCAGGTTGGTCATACTCCGCAGGGCTTTGGTTTTGGCAGAGCGCTTGATATTGAGATGATGCAGACCTTTGGCGCAAACCTGCTTTCAATTGAAGCAAGGGAGCTTATAGACAGCGCCAAGGCATATAGCGATGATGAGATTAAGGAATATCTCAGCGATGCAAAGAAGAGAATAAACGCTCTTGATGATATCGATGAAAAGAATGTTCTTGATTTTGCAAGGCTCTATAAAGCCTATGCGGATTATGTTAAAGCAAATAATATAGGTGCGCTTTCCTCACGTTGCTGGCCCGATTTCTTTACTTCCTTTGGAACGCCTGTTTGTTCCGTTCTTGGAATACTCAATGATCTGGGCGTTTCCTCAGCCTGTGAAGCGGATACCTACGGTGCGCTTTCGATGTTTGTTTCACAGTATTTAACAGGCAAAGCCGCATTCTTCGGAGACCCCGTTTCAATGGATGAAAACGAAAATACTCTGACCTTCTGGCATTGCGGAATGGCTCCATGTTCACTCGCAAGAGAGGATACGGGCGCATGCGCAGGAGTCCACTGCAACAGAAAAATAGGACCCACTCTTGAATTTGGATGCAAGGCAGAGGAAAAGGTTACCGTTTTCAGAATCGGCAAAAAGGCGGACGGAAGCTTTCGTTTCTTTGTTTGCAGCGGCGAGGCGCTTGATAAGCCGAAGCAGTTCTTCGGAACATCAATTGTTGTTAAAACAAAAAACAGCGCCTTTGATATTTTAAACAGCTCTGTTAATGCAGGATGGGAACCTCATTTTGCAATTGCAATGGGTGATATTGAAGAGGAAGTTAAGGCGCTCGGTAATATGCTCGGCGTTGAGGTAGAAGCATACTGATGATTGATTTTAAGGATGTACTCTTTTTACTCGTTGTTTTTGTTTCAAATGTTATTCAGAGCATAACGGGCTTTGCCGGAACTGTTCTTGCAATGCCGTTTTCAATAATGCTTGAGGGCTACGGTGTTGCAAAGCCCATACTGAATGTTCTCGGTATAGTTGTTTCGCTCGGCGTTGTTTCAATCAATCGAAAGGCGCTGAATAAAAAGCAGTTTTTCAAAATGATTGGAATAATGCTCGTTGGTATGGCTGGCGGAATACTTTTCACACGCCTGTTTTCAGTAAGCGCAAAGCTGCTTTATAAGGTGCTTGGGATAATTGTTATTTCGTTTATGATTCTCGGCTGCTACCATAGTTTTTCAAAAAGCTATAAGCAAAAGGAGAAAAAGCAAAAAACAAGCATCTGGTCATACATAGTATTGATTTTTGCAGGCATTGTTCACGGAATGTTTGTCTGCGGAGGGCCATTGCTTGTTGTTTACGCCAGCGAAAATATTAAAAAAAGAGATGAATTCAGAGTAACAATATCAGCCGTATGGACTGTTTTAAATACAATAATTCTGTTTACGGATATTAAAGCTGGTTATTTCAATCCTAAGCTGTTTTTATTGCTTGGCATTTCAGTTGCAGTTTTGTTTTTAGCAATGTTTTTGGGAAGTGTTATTCTAAAGCATATCAATAAAAAATGGTTTATGATAATAACTTATGTTTTGATGGGAATAAGCGGACTTTCGCTTATTTTGAAATAGATTTTGGGGAGGTTAATTTATGTCAGAAAAATCATTAACCCACGGAATAAAGTTCAAGGATAAAGTGGGATATGCGCTTGGCGATATGGGAGGTCTTTTGACCTTTGCTCTTATCGGCGCATTTCAGAATAAATTTTATACGGATGCGCTCGGCATTAAGCCTGCTAAAATCGTTGTTTTAATTCTTGTTGCAAGAATATGGGACGCAATAAACGATCCGCTCTGGGGTGCGTTTATTCAGTCGAGAAAACCGAGAAAGAGCGGTCAGTTCCGCCCCTGGATTCTTGGCTTTTCAATTCCTCTTGCAGTTTCGGCAATCTTTATGTTCCTGAAGATTCCGGGACTTACCGAAGGCAAATACCTTGTGTATGCTTATGTTACATATATTATGTACGGAATGATGTATACAGCGGTAAACATTCCTTATGGTTCGCTTGCTTCGGTTGTTACCGATGATGAACTTGAGCGCTCTTCGCTTTCAATGTGGCGCTCAATCGGCGCAGGCGTTGGCGGACTTCCCGGAACAATCATTCTTCCTATGATTGTATACACAACAACCAAAACCTTCGAAAACGGTCAGAAGCTCCAATCGCTTGATGAAAACAAGCTTTTCTGGTGTGTTGTTGCGCTTTCGCTTTTCTCAATTCTGATTTACTTCCTTCATTATAAGATGACAAAGGAGAGAATAGCTCCTCAGAAGAAGGAAAAAGAAAAGGGCTATAACGCTTTCACAACTCTTAAACAGCTTTGCCAGAACAGAGCATTTGTTATGCTCTGCATAGCTTCAATGCTTTTGATTGCGTTCCAGTTCTACTATCAGTCAACCTTTACATATCTCTTTGCTGATTACTATGGAAACGCAGGGCTTTATGCAATGGTTTCGATTTGCACATATCTTCCCATGGCAATATTCATTCCTGTTATGAATAAGCTCATTCCCAAATTCGGAAAGAAAGAGCTTTGCGCATACGGAATGTGCTTTGCCTCAATTGCATGCTTTGTTCTCTTCTTCCTAAGAGGAACTTCGCTTGCTCATAATCCATATGTATTCCTTGGTTTTACCTTCCTTTCAGGGCTTGGCCAGACCTTCCTTGTTCTTGAAGTCTGGGCGCTCGTTATGGATGTTATTGATTACCATGAATTTAAAACAGGCAAGAGGGAAGAGGGAATGGCATATGCGTTCTTCTCCTTCACAAGAAAGCTCGGTCAGACTCTTGCAGGCGTTGGCTTGAATGCTCTTCTTGCATTTATCAATTATGACGGCGAGCTTTCAAAGCAGGGAATATCCCTTGGCGAGGATGTTCTTTCAAAACTTTATGATATCTCAACCCTTGTTCCTGCAATAATGCTTGCAATTATGGCAGTAACTCTTATGTTTGGCTATAATCTTTCAAAGAGAAAGCTTTCTGAAATACATAAAGAACTCGATGTTAAGCGACAGGAGGAAGAATAATGAAAGAAAATAAAATTCATGTTGCGTTTGGCTTTCATGTAAACTGTTATCATTCCTACAGAGGCGATACAAATGATAATTTCGGCTTCGGTTCCGATATCAGAATTATTCGCCAGATAATTGATGTTCTCAATAAGTGCAATGAAGAGGGTATTCCTGTTAAAGGAACATGGGATAGCGAAAACTTCTTCTCGCTTGAGCAGATTCTTCCTGAATACGCTCCCGATATTATCGAGAGCATGAAGGAAAGAGTTAAGAAATACGGCGATGAAAATATCATTATGGGCTATTCAAACGGCGCTTTGGGCGCAATGAATGCCGAGGAATTTGAAGCTTCAATTGAGCTTGCTGTTACCAACGATCAGGGAAGCGGACTTCAGGATATTTTCGGTGAATATGAAAAAATCGTTCGTCCCCAGGAGGTTATGTTCACCCCCTCACAGGTTAGTCTTTATAACAAAACCGGCGTTAAGGCGCTTTGCCTGTATTATTCCTGCGTTCCATTCGATGCTTTCAGAACTATAGTTCCGAAGCTCCCTGATGAGATTGCTTTTAACCCCGTTACCTATACGTATAAGGGCGAGAGCATGACGATTATTCCTACCTATTCAAACTCAGATGTCTGCGATGCAGGCTGTCTAAGAGGATGGGTTAAGGAGCTTCACGCAAAGCAGGAGAGCGGCGAGATTAACAGAGATATGTTTATCTTCATCAATATGGATGCTGATAGCGTTTTCTGGGAGCCGATGAATCTTCCCTTTCTCAAGGGCAAAATTGCCAATACGGACGGTATAAACGGTCTTGTTCGTGAGATTGCAGACCTCGACTTTATTGAGTTCAACACCCCCGGCGGATATATTAAGGACCACGAAGCAGTTGGCGAGATTAATTTCACCCACGATACTGCCGACGGCAACTTTGCAGGCTATGCTTCCTGGGCTGAGAAGCCTTATAACAGAAAAATCTGGACCGCTGTTGAAAGAGCAAGAGCAATGAGCAAGGTTAATGCTGATTCCGATTTTGCTTCACCCTCTTTCAAGGACAGAGTTCTTCTCCTTTCAACAACTCATTTCGGACTTGCAACTCCTGTTTTAAATATTCAGCGTGAGCGCAAGGCAAATGAGCTTGCAGCAAAGATAATCGAAGAGGAAAAGGGAGCACTTAGAAAAACAAAGAAGCTCACCCTTAATAATATTTCGGGCTCTGATTTCCAGAGCGTTCAGCTTAAGGTTAATGAAAAGCTTGCCTCGGCTTCTCAGATTAAGCTGACATCAAAGGATTTGGCTGATTATGCAATTATCGCTATGGATGATGAAATTTCAAGCGTATTTGCTCTTATGAGATTTAAGAGCGTTAAGGATAAATATGAGCTCGGTGTTTCAATTGTTCAGCCAAAGGTTACTCCCGATAACGATTATTCCCTTAAGAGCGATAAGCTTGAAATGCGTTTTTCAGTTCACGGAAATCTTTATTCTGTTTATGCAAACGGCAAAAAAATCGGCGATGATAGCTTCCTCAGAAGCTTCATCACCTATGATAAGACGGAGTATGATTTTGAAAGAGTAAGCGCTTCAATGCTTACCCTCGGCGGCTCGGGAAAGGGAATAAGAGTAAGCGGTATTATAAATCTTCCCGACCAGATAGAGCAGGGCGATTTTACATTTGATTTCTTCACAATGGATTCAAGCGATGCAATCTTTGTTAAATCAAGCGTTAAATATCCCTATACTCCCGAAACAACCTCAATTTCAACCGAAAATTCCTCGCTTGGCAGATATAGCGATATGAACTGGAAGGAGGCTGTTCCGTTCCAGATTACGCCAAAATTTGAGGGCGATATTTCGGTTATCAAGAGAAACTTTATGGGCGATATTTCATCTTTCAGAACTCAGAGCTTCCCTGAATGTGATGAAAAGAATAAAAAGATTTATTCCTTCAACCATCAGCTTACCGCAGGTCTTATCGGCTTAACGGACGGTGAATACGGTATTGCTGTTGCAAACGCACGCCAGGTGCTTGGTTCAATGGCGCATTGTCCTATGAGGCTTGATGAGGATAAAACCGTTCATATGAATCCATTTGGTACATACTACGGACCTCAGCGCCACCATTGGGGCAGAGCAAACGATGAAATACTTGCAACTTATACTCTCGTAACTCCTCAGGGCAAATCGCTCGGTCCTGCTTATGACGGAAACAGCGAAACCGCAATGCTCGCTATTTTCGCCTTTGACGGCGCACAGCCCGAGGGCACGCAGCTTGAGGATATCCTGGCCTTCGCAGACGGTGCAGTTGCAACTGATAACGAGGATGGAGTATTAACTCCTTTTTATGATGATAATGTTTCCTTCAAGGAAGCAAAGGCGGACAGCATTGATGAAAGCAAGCTCAAAAACCCGATTATGACTGGCTTTGCAGGCAACTTCAAAAACTATGTTACTAAAGGCACAAAAGCAATCCGCCATATCATCAGAGCACAAAGAAAAGCAAAATAAGAAAACAAACGCCAAAGCAATTTGCCTTGGCGTTTGTTTAAATCACTGTTATTTATAAATCTTAATACAAACAACAATTCTGTCCTTTTTTGTTGTTCTCAGCTGTCCGTCGAATATAAATCTTCCTTTATGACGAACTGAAACAATATCATTATCTTTAAGAAATGCAGAGGGCTTTGTTACTGCCTTGGAATTGATGAAAACAAGGTCTTTATTGAACAGCTCTGCGGTTTCGTTTCGCGAGAGTTTATAAACTGACGAAATGACTGCATCAGCGCGCAGGGAAGAAACTATTATTTCCTTTTCCTCGGGCTCGTTTATAGGCAGTTCAAAATCGTTTGAAACAACCGAGCATTTAACGCTTGTATGCTTAATTCTCGTAAGGTTTTCAATAATATATTCGCTAATGCTTTCAAGACAGAAAAGATAGCCGCAGTTATCCTTAATGATGATATCTCCGAGGGTGTTTCTGTTAATGCCGAGGTTCATAAGCGAACCTAAGAAATCACGGTGGGAAAGGCTGTCTGCAAATTTCTGCAAAAGCGGTTCGATTCTGATACAGCATATAGGAAAGCCCTCGTTATCAATGTTTTCTCCAAAACCGATAACGCATCTTTCAGCGCCGTCATAACCGCCAAACAGCTTAAAAGCGCATGGGTAATAAAGCCCGATTGCCGTGCTGATTTCATCCATATTTAAAAATTCGGAATAGGTGTTAAAACCTCTGTCAAAGGCTCTTTGAGAAAGCTCACTGAGCCTCTTTACTGCACCGTGGCGGGTCGTCGGGGACGCCGACCCCTACTGTCTCGCCGATATGTGCAATGTAGGGGCTGGCGTCCTCGACAGCCCGAATAATATTTACTTCTTTATTGTAATAACCTCTAAAACATTATCTTTAACTCTGAACTTAACCTCAAACCCTGCAAACTTAAATCCGTAAATCCTGCTTTCATCCTCGTGGTAAGCAGGGCGTGGGTCGTTTTTAAGAATCTGTAAAAGCGTTTTCATCTGCTCTTCCGACAGACAATCAAGAAGTTTATCGTCAACTTCAACTTCAAGCATATTAAATGCTCGTCTTTCAGTAAAACCGCCCTTTGCATTCCCAATGCAATCGCTGTATGGGATATAGGGCTTAATATCGTAAATCGGAGTTTCGTTCATCAAATCAGCACCGCTGACAATTAACTCTCCGTTTTCGATTCTTTCAAGCTTAACACAGGATAAACCGAGGTTGTTCGGGCGAAAAGGCGAACGGCTTGCAAAAACGCCGACTCTTTCATTTCCGCCAAGCAGGGGAGGACGAACAGTCAGGGAGTGGCTATCCCTTATGTTTTCTGAAAAGCCCCAGATAAGCCATATGTGGCTGAATTCATCAAGCCTTTTGATTGCGTTGATATCAGCAAATTCCTTTTCAAAAACAATTTTTGAAAGGATTTGGCTAAGTCCGCTCTGGCGGGGGATTGCAAATTTATCGCTGAAATCATTATATATTTTTGCAACGGGTTTTATTTCCATTTTTCTGCTCTTTTCAATCGTTTTTAACTATTATAGCATATATTTTCAAAAATCATAAATTAATTTTTTAATATTCGTTTAATATTCGTTATTTATGGTGTAAACAGAAAAAAGGGAAGGATTGAGAAATTTGAAGCTTTCTTATAAAATTTTGTCGCTCGTTCTTTGCATATGCTTAGTCGTTTTGAGCATAGCCGAAGCAATATTTGTTCGCGCGTCGGATTCTGCGCTTGAAATTGAAACTCAGGAAATTTCAAATACTGGGGCAATTATAACTGCAAACGATGAAATCGTTGCAACAACCGAGGACAGCGACCTTGTAGCAATCGAACAGACCTCGGATAAAAGCGTAACCGTAAGCGCTGTTGAGGGTGCAGTCGGAACGGCTGAAATAAATATATCCTGCTACGGTGAGGAAGATCGAACGGTTGAAATTCCCGTTGGCTATACAACCTTTGTTTTTGATGGAGATACCCTAACCGTTATCAAGGGTAAATCGAATAACTATGAAATAACGGGAATTAACGCCGCAGGCGAGGAGTTCACAGCTAATTCCGCAACCGAAAGCTATCTTATTCCTTCATATACTGATGAAGACGGCAACACCTGCTATAAAAACACCTCTGATTATTCAATCTGTGTTGAAATCAAGAAGAAGGGCGGCAAATTTGTTTTCACGGGCGAGAGCGAAGATATGGCAATTGCCGTAAAA
>CAMYWU010000053.1 GCA_947302895.1 uncultured Clostridia bacterium
TCATCCTTAACAGTTACCTTAACCTTAACGTCTGTAGCATATAAATCAAAGCCCTTTGCATCCTTATAGGCTGCAGTTGTCTGAACCTCATAGGTTATATGATTTGCTTCAGCCTCATGGTGAACTTCGTTTTCAAGAATGGTCTTTCTCGGAACAGCAACCTCAACATCATCGGTTTTTTCACCGTATGTAAAGCTTCTCTTGAAAACTCCGGTTCTTACATTGCTTGCAACATCGGTATGATTGCTGTTTTCGATATTATCGGTTGCATAAGCAAATATCTGACCCTTGAAGTTTGCGTTAACAACAAAGGTTGCGGTATATTTTCCTGATTCATAGGTTGCATCATTTGTTTCCGGAGCAGCGGTAATAATATTATCGGGGTCGCTGTAGTTAACTGTGTAGAAGGTTATTGATTTAACGCCTGTGTTCTTGTTCTTTTCCTTGGAATTCTGCATATTGCGGTCAACAGCCTGAACGGTTACAATTGTTTTATCCTTGAAATAGTAACCGAATACCTTGCCCTGACCGTTTTTCTCTTCATCACCGGTAAGAACAACAACAGTTGCATTGCCGTCATCGGTATCGTCCTTATTAATCGGACTGAATTTGAAATCAACTACCTGGGGAGCTTCAATATCCTTATAGATAGTTAATGTATCCTGGCTTTCATTTGTTGAGAAGTCAACAACCTTAACGTCAATCTTGTATTTGCCGTTTTCATCGGTTTCAACTTCGCTTGTGTCAATCTTGAAAATCCACTCAGCAGTATTAAGAGCGCCGTTGTTTTCAGCAATCTTATATACATGCTTTCCTGATGTATAATCCCATTTTGCAGAATCAATAGTGGTATCCTGGTATGCGTTTCCGTTAATCTTGATTTCAACGGAGAATACGCCTGAATCCATGTTTTCTACTGAGCTGTCTACAACCTTAATCGGAATAATAACATCACGGTCAAACCAGAGATTTCCGTCTGCCTCAAGGGTATCAATCTTATCACCCTCGGGAGTTGCTTCCTTAATCTTAGCTGCAACGTCTGCGTTTTCGGTTGCTTCAGGAACAATATCAACAACAGGCGGAATGCTGTCGGCAATAATGTTTCTTGCATCATGGGTTACATTTTTAGTTGCATTTCCTGAATAGTCAACAGCACTTGCCTTAACCGTTCCTCTGAACTGAGCAGAAATTGTGAATTCATATGTTCTGCTAAGTCCTGTATCGGTTGTGTTTGCTGTTTTTTCAGTATCAACCTTGCCGCCTGCATTTTCTGCATTTACATCAGCAGCAACATCATATGAATACTTGAAGTACTGAACTCCTGATGTTGCATCTTTTGATGTTAATGTTACATCGCATTCTGCCTTGTAGAAACCAAAGGTAATTGCTTCAAGGATAACCTCACGAAGAGGCGTTGAATAGCTTATAACAACATCTGTCGATGCTGTTTCATCGCAGGTGAAGTCTGTTGGAGCAACTGTTCCTTCTTTGAACGCAGTGCTGTTACCCGTCTTGTTTACAACGCTGTTCTTTGCAAAGTCAGCAAGACTTGTGAATGCAAAGGTATAGTTTGCATCATCAGTATACGGAATTATTAAGGTATGAGTATTTCCGTCGTCAACCCATTTGTTTGTTGTAAGAGCAGTCTGAGCTGCTGTTGAAACATCTGTTCCTTCAACATCTTTTGCAGTGATTGCTGCAGCGAAAGCAGCCTTGTCAAAGTTGTGTTCAACAACTGTGATTCTTGCTTTTCTGTTCTTGTAGTACTTTTCGGAGAATCTTACTGTATCGCTGTTTGCTTCCTCATCGAAATACTCAATTTCGATTACAGGAGCGGTCTTATCGATTGTAAGCTTATCCTTCTTATACTCAGTTGCAGAGTTGCCTGATTTATCAGTGTAGTTGATAGTGATTTCATAGTCGCCTTCGGTTGAAAGGGTAAAGGTTCCTCTCCATGTATCACTGCCGTCAACTCTTGCCCAATTGTTAACCTTATATGTTTCATTTATTGTTGCTCCGTTATCATCCTTTATAACAGCGCTTATCTGAATATCCCTTGCCTTGCCTTCGCCGTCGCCGGGGAATTCACCGTCCATAAAGTTTTCATCGGTTACATCAAGCGTTACTGTAACATCGCTGTTATAGTATGAAATTTCGTTTGCAGTATTAATAGCCGCAGGATATGAAGCAGTGATTGTTGGTGCAACGCTGTCAACAACAATGTTCTTTGTATCAGCTGTTTCGTTTGCTGTGCTGTTGCCTGCATTATCAACAGCGCTTGCCTTAACTGTTCCTCTGAACTGAGCAGGAATTGTGAAGGTTGCGCTTGCATTTGTTGAATCTGCGGTGAAATTCTCATCTGTTGATGCGATAATTGCATCGGTAACATCGTCAATACTATTTGTTTTAACGCTGTCTGTTCCGGAATATGAATACTTAAATTCCTTGATTCCCGAAAGATTATCAGTTGAGGTTAATGTTACCTGAACATTTTCCTTATAGAATCCAAAGGTTAATGCTCCTAAAATCTTTTCGGCAACAATAGGCGCATAGGATATAACAACGTTTGAAGGCGCTTCATTATCCATCTTAACGCCAACTGTTTTCTCTTCGGAAACGTTTCCTGCGTTATCAACACAGTAAACAATATAATTGCCTTCGTAATTCTGTGCGTTAACGGTGAAGCTGAATTCCTTGTTTACGGTATCGATAGCTGTAACATCGGTAAATTCAGAATCGCCGTCCTTCTTAATCTTAATTTCCTTAACGCCTGAAAGATTATCGCTGTATTTTCCTGAAATGGTTACATAGCTGTTTGTCCAGGTTGAAGGAGAAGCTGAAAGTGTTGAAATTTCAGGCTTTGTTATATCTGCTTTAACCGCAATCGTGCAGTCGGATACGTTTCCTGCTCTGTCGGTAAAGCGAACCAAATAATTGCCCTCATAATCCTGAGCAGAAATAGTATATGTATAGCTGCCGCTCTTTCTGGTTGAAGCGTCATCAAAGGTTATGTTTGCTTCATCAACGCTTACAAAAGCGCTGTCGTCCTCAGCGGATTTCTTAAGCTTGATATCCTTAAGTCCTGAGGTATTATCCGCAAATGCGCCTGTTACGGTTATATTTCCGTTTGTCCAAGCAGACGGGTCGGGAGTTGCTGTTGCAGAACTAAAAGAAACATTATCCATCTTAACGGCAATGCTCTGAGTTGAAGTTCTCTGAGCAACGTCATATGCTGTTAAAACAATGTTTCCTTCATATTCCTGAGCAGGAATTTCAATTGAAAATGTTCCGTCTGTTGCGGGATAAACTGTTCCGCCCGACTGAGTGCTTGCTTTTTCGTATGAGTATTCAACCTTCTGAGCACCGGAAAGGGTATCGGTTACCTTACCGCTTATAACAACCTTGCCGTTTGTCCAATCGGAGGTATCAACAGCAACATCGGATAATACAGGATCGTTGGTATCAAACTTAACAATAACCTTTTCATCCTTCTCGTTTCCTGACTTATCGGTTGCAAAAATATAGTAATCACCGTCAAATTCATCGGTTATAGTAAACGAGAATGCACCGGTGCTTTCGGTATAATCTGTTATCGCTGTTCTTGCTTCGGTCTTTGAGCCCTTTGCATATTCAACCTTATCAATACCCGAGGTGTATGTATTTCCGTTGGTATCAAGTGTGCCGTTATCGGTAACTGTACCCGAAATAACATACTCAGTCCTGTCGGCAATCCAAAGAGTTCCATTATCGGTAACATCGCTGAATGAGGGCGCAGCTTTATCCATTGCCAGGAAATTAGCGTCATCAAGAATAAGCTTTGCAGGGTCGAGTGTTGCGGTGATAAGCTGCTCATAAACGCCGTCGCCGTCCCAGTCAACACGTGCATAATTCTTGATTGCGTCGCCTGCTTCAACCATTGCTTTGTCAACGAAAAGCCAGTTGCCGCACCAAACAGTTGCAGATGCTCCGGAATCGCGAATAGCCCAGAAGTTTTCTCCTGCATCGCTCCAGCTTGTTTTGCCGTGAGGTTTAATCTGTAATTTTGCTTTTTCAAGCTCGGTTTCGCCCATTCCTGCGGGTGCTATGATTTTAAAACCGTACCACCAGCCGTCCTTGACTCTGCCGATAGAATTATCCTGCTTAGCCCAATCAAGGGTTACATCGGCGCTGTTTACAAGGGATACTGTGTTGGTTTCAGAGCCTTCAACAGTTATTGCGGACGGTGCTGTAATAGCCTCTACCTTGCCCAAGCCGCCTGAAACAGGATATACCTTTTCCTTTGAGCCGCTGATTTCTTTATAAAGCTCAACATCTTCGGGATCGATGCTTACATTGATTGTCTGCTCATAGGTATCATCGTTATCCCAGTCAAACTGCATCTCGCTTACAAGGCTCTTGTTTGCAGCAATAGCGTTGTTGAGAACGCTTTCATTTACGAAGTACCAGATTCCTGCATAACGCTCAATTTCTTCGGTTTCATCTGTTTTGTCCGAATCCTGAGCATCCCAGAAATTATAATCCGTAAATGCTGTGCCGTTAAGGCCTGTCATCTTAAACTTTGAATTTTTTAATTCAGCAACGGTATAACCGCCTGAAAGACTCGGTGCAACAACCTTTAAGCCAATCCACCAGCCATCCTTGACTCTTCCGATGGATTCATCCTTTGCAACCCAGTCCAATTCGGTTTCAGCGTTATACTGAACCGTGATTTCAGTTTTGTCTGAATCGTTGATTTTTGCGCTTGAAGCAGCGGTGAATGCCGAAACGCTTGCAAGCTTTGAATCGTCAATTGCGTATGCCACTGATATCGGGAATGATGAAAATACCAATACCAAAGACAAAATCACAGGCATTATTTTTCGACTGATTTTAAATCTTTCCATAATGATATGACCTCCGTTTATACTCTCTTTCTTTATATAAAAAATCAATTACTTGATATTTCATTCAGTTTTTGGTGTTTAAAATATGCTCTGCCGTTTAAAATACAATGCAAAGAAAATGAAAACACCAGGATTGCCAGAACAATATAGCAAAAATATGCTGTTCTTTTAGTAAATATCATCAACACTGCAAATAAAATCAAGCTCAGTATAAAAACAATGTCCGAAATCATTGCAGCCCTGTTTGAAAAGAAGCTGATTAAGCCGATACGCTTCTTGCTTGCTGTGTTTAATGAGCTTTGTTCAAACAGCTTTTTGCATTTTCTTGAATACAAAACAAACAGTGTTATACCTGCTATTAAGCCTATCCAGAAAATCAATCCTGTTATAATGTCCAGCGCCCTGTAATTCTTTACAGGATTGCTGATGCCAATCGGCATTAGCAGAAAATCAACCGATATTATAAAATAAGCAAAGAATGTGGCATAAAGCAGAATGTTTAGTGATTTTCTGTTCTCCATAATGCCACCTCATCAAAGAATCTCATCGGAATGAACAAGCATAACGTTTTTCACAATTACAAAAGTTCCGAACTGTGAGCTTGCGTTTAATACCGAGGTTTCGCTTTCGGATGCGCTGCCCTGTGCGCTTTCAGGAGTATTCGTTGGCGAAAGAACTCCTGTTGCTCCCTCTGAGTCAAAGTCTGAACTTGCGGGAGTCGGGCTCAGCGCTGCGGTTTCATCGCTCTGATTTGCTGCCGGCTGCGCCTTAGGCGGCTCTATTGGAGCAGGTGCGGGAGCCGGCGGCGGTGGCGGTGCAACGCTTATGGGTGCACGGTTTTTAATACTGCCGCTGTTTTTCTTATCGGTTTTTGCTTTTGGTGAATCAGTATGTCCGAATTTCATTGAGGGCGATGCAGGAATTTCTTCTTCACTTCCCTCATTCTGATGCTTACGCATCTCGGAAATTCCTTTTTGCTGTTTTCTTCCCGAAAGGTATGAATAAGCGCCTTTTATATCAAAAAGAAAGAATATAGCTATGCTCAGAACCAAGAAGAGAGCTGCAAGTATGTATCCTACAATTGAAATTGTTTTGAATAAACCTGTTGTATCTGCCACTGTGTCTGCTGCCGTTTGGGCGGCGGCTATCGCTAAGTTAAAAAACATATCTCTCTCCTTTCTTTATTCTGATGCAAGGTTGGAACGGATAGCTTTATCCTTTTTAAGAAGATTGGTTTTGAGCTGATCCTGATAACTGTTCAGGTTGGACATATTTTCGAGCTCAGTTCTTATTTCGCTCCATTTATCCGCTGCGCTGTTTACGTTTCCGCCGTTGCTTCTGAACTTATTAACAATATCTGAGTCCTCAAGGAAGTTTGCAATAACCTCAAAAACCTTTAGCCTTATGCCGCTATCTAAACCTTTTCCTTGTTCTCCCAATGCAATGTTTACTGCGGTTTCTATTGTTGAATATACATTGTTATAATCAACGGTTTTTCCTATAATTCCATCGCCGTCGTTTGCGCTCTGAATTTCGTTCCAGCCATCAATCATTCCATTTATGGCTTTTGCTTGTTCATAATCAGATAAAGCTTTATTATCGCTCTTACCATCACCATCACTATCAACATCGTCTGTCAAACTATTCTTATCAATACTCTCATCGCTTGCGTTAACAAACCACTTCTTTGCCTCAAGCTGTTTTGATGTGTCCGAGCCTTCATAATACTGTAGAATCTGAACTCCGATTGAATAATTCAAAATGACGTACTGTTTATCATCGCGCTTTATTATATTCATATATTCGCTTTTATTTGATTTTTCGGCAATACCAAGTGCGGATTCAAGCGCATCCTTTTCTTCTTCAGTAATTGTATGGGTATCGTCGTTGTGTACAAGGGCTTCTGTATATTTAACAAAGCTCTGGGTTAATTCCTCAGCCGAAACGCCCATATAATCCTGTTTAAAGGCTTTTCTGTAGTCCTCAACTGCGGCTGCGCCTGCCTCCTTTGAAGCTTTATTGCTATAGAATTCAAACTGGCTCTTTTTGGAAGCGTTGCCCATTATTGTTCCCGTTAAACCGATTGCAAAACAAACAAGCATTGAAATAACGCATGTTAAGAAGATGTTTACTCTCTTTTTCTGCTGAACCCAGTATGCACGGGTGTTTTCCTCCATATTTTCGAGCGCATATTTGAGTTCGGCACAGGATTGATAACGGTCGTTCGGGTTCTTCTGAATACATTTCAGAATGATTGCTTCCAAGCCGGGTGAAAGTCTGTCGTCCCAATATCTTATCGGGTGCATTTCATAGGGCGGCTCTGCAGGGCTATGACCCGTTACAAGATGATAGAGCGTTGCGCCGAGGCAATAGATATCAGTTCTTGCATCGGTTTCTCCCTGTCCGCCAAACTGCTCAGGCGCTGCATATCCGATTGTACCGAGGCAGGTTGTATCCTGAATATTTGTTCCCTTATACTCACGGGCGGTACCAAAGTCGATAAGACAAACTGAACCGTCGGGCTTTAGCATTACGTTTGAGGGCTTCATATCACGATAGATAATTGCAGGCTGTCTTGTATGGAGATAGTCCAAAACATCGCAGAGCTGCTTTGCCCATTCAACAACAAACTCCTCAGGCTGTGCGCCTGTTTCTTCAATTCTTTTGCTGAGCGGCTTTCCTTCGATGTAATCCATTACAATGAAGAAGGAATCATCGTTTTCAATGATATCAACTATATCGGGAAGGTTGGGGTGGCTCAGCTTTTTAAGCATATCCGTTTCAGCAACAAGACTCTGCTTTACGACCTCAAAATCCTTAACTCCGTCTCTGCGGACCTCTTTAATAGCCCACTGTTTCATTGCCTTACGGTTAAGAGCAAGGTAAACCACGCTCATACCGCCCTGACCTACTTTGGAGAGTATTTCATATTTACCGTCTATGACTGTTCCGTTTTCTAACAAGATATATGCCTCCCCTCTTAAACCAGTTTAACTGCTAAAACAGTGATGTTATCGTTTTCCATTCTAGACTTGTTTAATTCAACAAGCTCTTTTTCTGCCTTTTCAAAATCCTCTTCTGTTGATATTGCATCGGGAGAAAAGGCTTCCTGAATTTCCTCGTGGGTTATCTCGTGTCTGAAACCGTCTGAACAAAGCATAAAAACATCATCACGGTTTGCATTTCCCATAAAGAAATCAGGCTCAATAAACTGAGAAGCACCAACGCACTGCAAAAGAACGTTTCTTCTGGGGTCAACCCTTGCTTCTTCGGGAGTCATATTGCCCATTTTAATCTCTCTGTTAACAAAAGTCTGGTCAACAGTGAGCTGGATTAATCCTCCCGAATTGCAAACATAAGCTCTTGAATCGCCTATGTTCATAATGTAGTAGGTTCCTGCATTTATGAGCATAATAACTGCGGTTGTTCCCATATTGCTGCCGAGTGAGCGTGCGTGGCTCATAATTTTGATGTTCTGCTCAAAAATAATTTCGCTCCATCTTTTCTCAAGCATTTTTGCATCGAAGCCCGTATAGAGCATTTCGGGGAACTCACTTTCAAACCACTTTGCAAACGCTCTTATAACCGTTGCGCTTGCAAGCTCTCCGTTTGCAAGACCGCCCATTCCGTCGCAGAGCAGGCAAAACATAACGTTATCGTAATCTGTTTTTGCCTCCATAATAAGAGCGGAATCCTGATTGACGTTCTTCTTAATTCCGATGTCAGTGTGAACGTGAGAAATAAAATTCATACTATCTCTCCTATATAATTATTTAATGATTATTTT
>CAMYWU010000054.1 GCA_947302895.1 uncultured Clostridia bacterium
CCGACGTAAATTATTCCGCCGGCCGTGTTTGCAAAGGCTACAACTTCTTTTTTGATTTCATCTGTGAACTGGCGTTTCAGCTCAAGGTTTGCGCTTTCGTTTATGTTCATAATCTGTTATTATTCTAACACATATCCAGTCAAATTCAAGCTTTTTAACTCTTGTGCCCTCATTTACGGCAACAAGAACGGTTTCGCCGCTCTCAAGTCTGAAGCCCGAAATGTTAAAGTGGTTCTGGTCGTTCATCGGACGGAAGCCGATATCAAGCGCCTTTGAGCCAACGGGTATGAATTTCGAATAATGCGCAAGCGCATAGTATCTTTCGTTTATATACCACTCCGAAAAATCGGGGCTTGCGCTCATCATAGCGTCGCTGTAGTCAAAGCCATCCTCTTTATTAATACAAATGCCGTTTACTGCAACCCACGAGGTCCAGCTTTCGCTTCGGGTATATATAACATCCTGACCTATAATTCTTGCAGTTATAAGCGCACCCTTGAAATTCCTTGTATGGCTTTTGTTCGGAAGCTCGCACCATTCGCTCATATCAAAACGAATTTCACTATGGGGCTTTACAAGCTTTTTATAAAATTCCCTTCTGATTTCGGGGTTGAAATCGCTGTGGTAGGAATGGAAGGCAAAAACGCCGAGCACCTTCATTATCTCTTCATCCTTGAGCATTGCATCAAAATACTCAATTGTTTTTCCAAGAAATTCGCCGCTTTCGGGTGCATAGAGCTTAACGGGAAGCTCCCTTCTGATTATCTCTTTTGCAAAGAGGTGAAGAATTTCAATAACCTCTTCGGTTTCATAGTGGCAGCCCTCCTGCCATACATGGCTTCCGCCCCACTTCCACTGGGGCTCATTAATAGGGCTGATAAACTTTACGGGAAAGCCCTCGTTTAAAAAATGCTCGGTTACATCAAGAAAATAGTCAACAAACGCCTTATACTTTGACTTTGGAATATTGCAGGTATGGGGAAGCAGACTTCCCGAAGCCTGACCCGTTGAGGTCTGGGAATAATGGGGAGAGTTTGCAAAAAGAATAAGGGTATCAACATTTCCGAGGGCGAGGCATTTTTTCATAACCTCAACTGCGTTTTTATCCCTTGAAAAATCCCAGCTTGTTTCCTCCATTTCCTTATCATAGAGCATAAAGCTTTCGCTTCTGCGCCACGGGTCTTTAACCCTGAAATTATCGGGGTCGCATCCGCCGCCAACATTATAGCGATAGATATTAAGCCCGAGTCCGCTATTTCCGTAGAGAAGCTCGGCAATCTCGTTTTGCGTTTTTTCATCGCCGCAAGCCTGGCTCCACCAGCACGCAGAGGTTCCCCATCCCTTTAAAGTCTGTCGCTCCTTAGCATTTGAAAGTCTGATTTTCATAAGGTTTTCCGCCTTTGCAAAAAAATTAGAAATGTGCCACCCTTAGTATAAAATTATACAGCTGTAATGTCAATAAAAAATGCTCTGCAGGGCAGAGCATTTTAATAATAAGTTGTCAGTTTTTCTTCTTGCGATAAATAATCATAAATATCATGCCAACAATACCGCCGATTGCATTCATCATCATATCGGTCATTGTATCGAAAAGTCCGAGATAGCCGTATTCGTTATGATACTTAGCCAAATCAAACATTGCGGTTTCCTCACCGGGATTTGCAAGCTGGAGATTTGTTCCGTGGAGAGTATCCATTAAAAACTCATAAAACTCCCAGCCAACTGCAATTGAAAGCGCAAACATAATGCTGAACATTGCCGCAAGAGTTACCGCACATTTGCCCTTTTTGCGCTGAATTATAACCGCAAAATCATATCCGAAAACAGCGCAGGCAAGTCCCGAAAGGATATGCATAAATTCATCAAACCACATAAACTTATCGAAAAAGCCAAGGTATGAGCCAAAAACAATACCAACAAATATTATGGCGTTGAGCGCCGTTTGGGCAATCGGTGGAACTTCCTCAATAAAGGAGCCGTTGCCGAGAATCTGAAACAAATCCCAGAGATGGGTGAAAATCCAGCAGAAAACGCTCTCCCAACCCATAACAACATTTGCATGAGCAACCTCGGGATTGCCGCATTTTGCCGCAGTTATAAACGAATATCCTGCGCAGATTATCATTGCAATTCTTACAATAATCCAGAAAACAAGCTGAAGCTTCGGTATCTGGGATATCGGGTCTTTTTTTATTTTGTATGCCATAGTTCTTTCCTTTTTTGAAAAAATCTTCCCGTATATCTTACCACATTAAAGCAATAAATCAACAAATTTTTCTGTTTTGTTTGAATAATTGTAAAAAAAATATAAATTTATTAGACGGTTGTTTGTTTTTAGCGAAACAATCATATATAATATTAGCGATTTAAATTAAGGAGGAACTTCTTATGAATAAACCAAATGCTCCGTGGCTGAAGTTTTACGGCGATGCAATCCCCGAAACAATCGAATATCCACAGGGCTCAATGTATGAGGCTGTTAAATATGCATATGAAAACCATGTTTACGGCAACGGCAATGGCAATGCCTATGAATTCCAGGGCAAGGGAACAAGCTATGCTGAATTCTTCAGAAAGATAGACACAGTTGCAAAAGCATTTATGGCGCTCGGAATCGGCAAGGGCGATATGGTTACTGTTTGTATGCCAAACGCTCCCCAGGGTATCGACGCATTTTATGCGCTCAACAGAATCGGCGCTGTTCCTGCAATGATTCATCCGCTTTCTGCTGCAGGCGAAATCACCTTCTATGTTAGCCATACGGAAAGCAAGGCAATTGTTGTTCTTGATATGTTTTATGAGAAGGTTCTCGAAGCGCTTAAGAATGTTGAACATCCCGTTAAGGTTATTGTTGCGAGAATTAAGGATGAACTCCCCTTCCCCCTCAATATTCTCTATCCCTTAACTGTTAAGGATAAGCCTGCTCCGCTTCCGAAGGATAATAAGGATGTTATTTCCTGGAGCGATTTCCTAAAGGGCGCAAAAAGCATCAGCGCACTTCCCGATGAATTCCCCGATAAAGACGATACCGCAGTTATTCTTTTCAGCGGCGGAACAACCGGAACTTCAAAGGGCATTGAGCTTACAAACCTCAATATGAATGCGCTTGGCTATCAGGTTTCGCAATCCGCTTGCTTCTCGATGAGCAATCTTAAAATGTTTTCCGTTATGCCGCTTTTCCACGGCTTCGGTCTTGGCGTTGGCATACATACAGCATTGGTTTGCGCTGCAACCTGCATTCTTATTCCTCAGTTCACAATCAAAACATACGCAAGGGATGTTTTGAAATATAAGCCAAATGTTATCGTTGGCGTTCCAACTCTTTATGAAGCGCTTCTTCGCTGCGAGGGCTTCGACGGCGCAGACCTTTCGTTCCTCAAGGGCGTTTTCTGCGGCGGCGACTCGCTTTCAATTGAGCTTAAGAAGAAGGTTGACGCTTTCCTTAAGGAGCACAACGCACCCGTTCAGATTCGTGAGGGCTACGGCACAACCGAATGCGTTACTGCATCCTGCCTTACTCCCTATGATTATTTCCGCGAGGGCAGCATCGGTATTCCGTTCCCCGATGTTTTCTATCAGATTGTTGACCCGCAGACAGACACCGAGGTTCCCTACGGCACCGAGGGCGAAATCTGCATTTGCGGTCCTTCCGTTATGAAGGGATATCTTAAGAACAAGGCTGAAACCGCTTCAACCCTCAGAACCCACGATGACGGCAACGTATGGCTTCATACGGGCGACCTTGGAACAATGGACGAGGACGGCTTCATCTACTATAAGCAGAGACTTAAGAGACTTATTATTGTTTCGGGAATCAATGTTTATCCCTCACAGGTTGAAAACACAATTGATGCACACCCCGACGTTCTTCTTTCCTGCGCAATCGGAATTCCCGACCCCTATAAAATTCATAAGGTTAAGGCATTCGTTGTTCTTCGCCCCGGCGTTGAACCGAGCGACAAGATTAAGGAAGAAATCCTTGAGCATTGCAGAAAGAATATTTCAAAATACGCAATGCCAAGAGAAATTGAATTCAGAACAGAGCTTCCCAAAACCCTCGTTGGTAAGGTTGCATACCGCAAGCTTGAAGAAGAGGAAGAGGCAAAATATAAAGCAGCCCAGGAAACTGAGCAATAATACAAAAAAACAAAAGCGCAGACTGCGAGGTCTGCGCTTTGTTTTTACTGTTATTTTACAATCTTGCTCTTGAAGTACTCACATTCATCATCATTGCATTTATGTGCTTCGGGAAGGCGCATATCAATATGGAAAACGTGTCTGAGCTCGTTGCCCTTTTCGCCATAGCAATGATATTCCACATCAACTCCGAGTGATTTGAGATGCTCATAAAACGGCTTTGCCTGGGGAACAAGGAAATCGCCGAGCGCTGTCATAACAAAGGTTGGCGGGAATTTGGGATTAACAAATCTTGCAAGATTAATCTGCTCATATTCCTCATCCGTTCCGCCGTTTTCAAAATACGCCTCTGCAAGAGAATCAAGCAAATCCTCCTCGCCGCGATTGAGCTTATAAAGTCCGCTGTTGAGCGCAACCGCCCTTGGAACAAAGCCCTTTGGCGGTATTATATTAATATCTTTTGCATATTCCTCATCCGTGCAGATACAGCAATAAAGTCCAAGCATATTTGCTCCGACGCTGTCGCCGAGAGCAAAGATATCCAGACCGTATTCCTCGCCGTTTTCAAGAATCCACTTGAAAACGGTGTTTGTATCATAAATCTGGGTTGGGTGCTTATGCTCGGGAGTCATTCTGTAGCTGAAATTAACAACGGCAAAGCCCCTTTGAGCAAGGCTCATGCAATAAAACTGCATAAGCTCCTTATCGCCGTAAACCCAGCCGCCGCCGTGAACGCTTACAATAACGGGAAGCTTTCCCTTTGCATCCTTCGGACGGTATATATCAAGATAATTCCTTGTTTCATCCGGACCGTAGAAAATATTATCAAAACGCTGAATATCATCGGGTGTGGTCAACCCTGCATCTCTGATTGCATCGTCCTTTTTATTACTCTCACAAAATTCACTTAACGATCTAATATAAAACATATTTTGTCCTGCCTTAGAATGTTTTGAATTTATAAATTGTTTTCTGGGTGTAAACTTCATCGGGGCGCAAAACGGTATTCGGAAAATGGGGATGATTCAAAGAATCGGGATAGTGCTGCGCTTCAAAGCAAACAGCGCCCTGCCTTGGATAGCGAATTCCGTTTTTGCCGTGTGTAACGGGGTCGCAATGGATGAAGTTAGCGGTATAGAGCTGAATTGCAGGCTCGGTTGTGAAAGCCTCAAGGCAAATTCCGCTCTTATCGCTCTTAAGCGTTCCGATGGGTTTGAGCTCACCCTCTTTGCCGTCAAGCACCATATTATGGTCGTATCCCGTACAGACTCTGAGCTCGGGATATTCATCATTAATCGTTTCGCTGATAATATGCTCTTTTCTGAAATCCATCGGCGTGTTATCAACGGGGATGATTTTGCCGGTCTGCGCAAAGGTTTCGGTATACTGCGTATATGCGCTGCAATTGAGCCATAGCCTGTGCTTAAGCACCTCAGAGCCATCCTGACCGTTGAGATTGAAATAAGTGTGGTTAGTAAGATTAACAATCGTCGGGGCGTCCGTTGTTGCGGTATATGTTATTTCAAGCGCATTATCGCCGCTGAGATGATAGCGGATATCAACGCTGAAATTGCCAGGGTAACCCTCCTCCATATCGGGACTGAAATAATGCAGAATCAAATCGCCGTTATCAACAGTTGCATCAAAAATCCTTTTGGGAAATACTCCGTGGATATGATGCCCCTCTTCATTGGTTTCAAGGGTGTATTCCCTGCCGTCGAGGGTGAAGCGCCCTCCGCCGATTCTGTTTGCATATCTTCCGACAACTGCGCCATAGTAGCACGAGCCGTTTTCATAGGAAGTAACGTCGTCATAGCCGAGAACAACGTCGAGCTTGTTTTTGTTTTTATCGGGAACGATAACGCTCTGAATTATTCCGCCCATATTGAGAATACGAACGCTCATTCCGTTTTCATTACTCAGCTCAAAAGCGGTAACGCTCTGCCCCGCCTTTGTTTTGCCGAATTCTTTTGACTTAACAGTGGTCATAATTATCTCCGATAATCAGATCATGTTGTTGAAAATCTGAATTCCGTTACGGTTTTGAATTCCTCGTTTGCCTTGAAATATCTCACCGGGAAGGAAGGAATGTTGAGCGAATCGGGATAGAACTGCGTTTCAAGCGCAATTCCTCTGCGATATTTAATCGGTCCCGTTGTTTTCTTGCCTGCGGTGCCGTCCTTTGCCATCCAGCCGCCTGCATAGAACTGCATACCGGGAAGGTCGGTGAAAACTTCAAGCCGTCTTCCGCTTTCCTTATCGATAAGCTCTGCAGCAAAGCCGAAAACGCCGTCGCCCTTATTAAGACAATAGTTATTATCATATCCTATTCCGGGAAGAACTGCGCTGAAGGGCTGTTCAATTCTTTCACCGATTCTGTGAAGCTCGTTGAAATCAAGCATTGTTCCTCGAATATCCGTAAGCTCGCCCGTCATCAGCTGGCTTTCGTCACATTCTGTGATTTTATCCGCATCAATTCTGATATAGTGGTCAAGAATTGTTTTTTCGGGGTCCGCTGTAAGATTGAAATAAACGTGGTTTGTCGGGTTTGCAAAATTGTTGATATCCGAAATTGCGCTATATTCAAGCCTTAAGGTGTTATCGTCGGTAAAGGTGTATTTAACCCTCATTGTGTAGTTGCCGCCGAAGCCATCTTCACCATCGGGTGAAAAGCGCTTGAAAACAACATAGTTTTCGCCTGTTTCCTCAATTTCCCACGGGGTATAACAAAAGCTTCCGCCGCCGTGAAGAGTCCAGGTTCCCTGGTTAATCGTTGTGCTGTATTCCTTACCGTCGAAGGTGAATTTACCATCACGGATACGGTTTGCCCATCTTCCGACAACAAGACCCGAATAGCAGCATGTTGAGGGAACGGTATAGTTCTTCACATCATCAAAACCCAGAACAACGTCTGCAAGTTTGCCGTTTTTATCGGGAACTTCAAGCGATTGAATGCCTGCGCCGATTGTTATAAGCGAAACCGAAGCGCCGCTTTTATTGGTTATCTTAAGTAAATAAACATCTGTGTTTTCATCATATTTGCCGAATACTCTTTTTTCAACTGACATAAGTAAGTCTCCTTTACTCTTTGCTAACCATAAGTATATATTATGTTTTAATTAATTTCAATAGTCTTGACTTTTTTATTTATTTAACTATATTATAATATTAATTAATCCTAAAAGGAGAAGGCGTATGGATTTTATTATTTCAATAATGAGATATATTGCTCCCGTTGCGGCGGCATTTATTTTGCTGACCTGCATTATTTCGCTTTTCAGAAACCGTCCGAGAGTGCACCGGCTTGCAAGACTTGTTGACCAGGCGGACGGAACCATATACGATATAACCCACTGGGAAACCTCGATAGGCAAGGTTAAATCAAATGATATTATGCTCCCCCTGCCCTCAATCAGCCGTTTTCATTCGGTTATTGCAAAGAGGCGTAAGGACTGGGTTGTTTTCGATACCTCGGCAAGAACCTCGGGAGTTCTTGTTAATTCTCAGAAGATAGAAAAAAGAGCTGTTATTGAAAACGGAGATATTATAACAATCGGCTCGGTTGACCTTAAGTTTGAATGCGATGAGGCGCTTTCGCAAAAGAGCAAGCGCCGGATAAGGCAGCAGGCATCTCAGAGCGCCGCTCCCTCGGTTGCATACGGAGTTTTGGTTGATATAAACACAAAACGCCCTGTTTATCTCAAAAAGCAGGATGTTTTAATCGGCCGTGGAAGCGAGTGCGATATAAGAATTAATTCCGAAGCTGTAAGCTCACGCCACGCCCGTATTCACAACACAAGCAAGGGTTGGGCTGTAAGCGACCTTGATTCCCATAACGGAACAAAGCTCAATGGCAGATTTATAACTCAGCCCCAGCTGATATTTGATGAGGATATGCTTACCTTCGGCGACAAGGTGTTTATCTTCTACGACAAATAGGAAAGGAGTTATTTATGAGTTTTAAAAGCAAAAAAACACCCAAAGTAAAGCCCATAAACAATTTCCTTTTGCTCTTTGTTTTATCGGCTTTTCAGGTTTTAACTGGCTTTATTGCCGCTTCCTGCGGTGAAAAATTCGAGAGCAAGGCGCTTATCTCCCTGCTCTGTCTTGTTGCAACCGAATGGGTTTATTTAATAATTTTCTATGTTTTTTTCCACAGGCGCAATTTCGAGCTTGAGCTTATTGCCTTCTTCCTTTCGGGAGTTGGCCTGGTTACAATAGGAAGCGTTTTCCCCGAATCCGCATTCAAGCAGTATTTTATGGTGCTTGCAGGACTGATTGCGTTTACCTTTATGGTTTTTCTCCTCGGCAATGTTGATTTATGTATGAAGCTGCGCCTGCCCGCTGCTGCGGCTGCGATAGCGCTTTTGCTTGTAAACATTGTTATTGCCCGTGCAACAAACGGCGCAAGAAACTGGATAACCATTGGCGGAATAACCTTCCAGCCCTCCGAGCTTGTTAAAATTGCATTTATCTTTGTCGGCGCAGCAACGCTTGAAAAAATCCAGACCTCGAAAAACATTTTCGCCTT
>CAMYWU010000055.1 GCA_947302895.1 uncultured Clostridia bacterium
ACATCCGCACCTGATTATATAATCGGGTGTGGGCAGCGCCCACCCTCAACTATTCACTCTTAACTCTTAACTTTTAACTATTAAAATCGCCTGCGATTTTAATAAGCCTTTCCCCAATAAAGCATATGCTTTGCTTCCTTACCGCAGCATACGCATTTATCGCTGAGCTGTTCCTGTTCAAACGGAATGCAGCGTGAGCCAACTCCCGTTATTTCCTTAACCTTATCCTCGCATTCCTCGTCTCCGCACCACATCGCTTTAACAAAGCCGTCGCCGTTTTCTTCAAGCTGCTTTGTGATGTCTTCAAGAGTTTTTGCGATATATGTTCTGCGCTCTCTGTTTTCAATTGCGCTCCGGTAAATGCCCTCACGAACCTCTTCGAGCTTCTTCAATACCTCTGCTTCAACATTATCAAGAGA
The DNA here is from genome assembly GCA_947302895.1 of uncultured Clostridia bacterium. Classification (GTDB taxonomy): domain Bacteria; phylum Bacillota; class Clostridia; order Oscillospirales; family Acutalibacteraceae; genus Eubacterium_R. The sequence goes on from CAMYWU010000055.1 coordinate 420, forward strand.
AACAATTGTTTTCTCTCTGTTGTGGCGTGTTACAATAACACACTGGTTGTTTTCAATATCCTTTGGTCCGATTTCAACACGAACGGGAACGCCCTTCATTTCGTATTCTGCAAACTTCCAGCCGGGTGAGTTATCGCTGTCATCCAGCTTAGCTCTGCAAACTTTTGAAAGTCTGTCTTTAAGCTCATTTGCCTTGTCAAGAACGCCCTCCTTATGCTGTGCAATAGGAAGAACAATTGCCTGTATAGGTGCAACCGCAGGGGGAAGAACAAGTCCGTTATCATCGCCGTGGGTCATAATGATTGCGCCGATAAGTCTTGTTGTCATACCCCAGGAGGTCTGGTGGGGATAGGTGAGCTGGTTTTCTTTATTTGAAAACTGAATTTCAAATGCTCTTGCAAAGCCGTCGCCGAAATAGTGGCTTGTTCCTGCCTGGAGCGCCTTACCGTCGTGCATAAGAGCCTCAATGCAATAGGTTCTCTCTGCGCCAGCGAATTTATCGCTTTCGGTTTTCTGTCCCTGAACAACGGGGATTGCAAGGCTTTCCTGACAGAATTTTGTATAAACGCCAAGCATTCTTTCGGTTTCCTCGATTGCCTCCTCGGCTGTTGCGTGGAGAGTGTGGCCCTCCTGCCATAAGAATTCTCTTGAACGAAGGAAGGGACGGGTTGTTTTCTCCCATCTTACAACGCTTACCCACTGGTTATAGAGCTTGGGCAAATCTCTGTGGGAGTGAACAACATTTTTGAAATGCTCGCAGAAAAGTGTTTCCGAGGTCGGACGAACGCAAAGGCGCTCCTCAAGCTTTTCGCTTCCGCCGTAGGTTACCCATGCGCATTCGGGCGCAAAGCCCTCAACGTGGTCCTTTTCCTTCTGGAGGAGGGATTCGGGAATGAACATTGGCATACAAACATTTTCATGCCCTGTTTCCTTAAACATTCCGTCAAGAATGCGCTGAATGTTTTCCCAGATTGCGTAGCCGTACGGACGAATAACCATACAGCCCTTTACGCTTGTGTATTCAATAAGCTCCGCCTTTTTGCATACATCGGTATACCATTTGGCAAAGTCTTCATCCATTGATGTTATAGCATCAACCATTTTCTTTTGCTGTGCCATATAAATAATCTCCTTAACATTATTGCCTCCCTTGCAAAGGGAGGGGGGCCACGAAGTGGCGGAAGGATGGTCGTTTTGGGAACGAAGTGACTGACTGCGGTTTGCGATACTTTCTAAAAAATGTCATTGGGTTGCAGACGGTCGTTTTTAATCTCTGTGACCATCCCTCCGTCTGCTCCAAGTATTCGCAGCCACCTCCCTTTGGCAAGGGAGGCAAATAGGTTACTCGCTTCGCTCAAACAAATTTTATGCATAATATTATAAACCATTTATAATCATAAGTAAACCATAATTTTAATTTTGTATAATTTCAAACTAATTGTATAATGCAGTTATACAAACTGTATATTTTTTGTTCAATTTGGATACTTTAAACTGTTTTATGGGGCGATTTTTTTACTGTTATGCACTAAAATTAATTTATATAATGTTGCAAAATAAATTTTCGGTGCTATAATGTGTTTTATATTAAGAATGATATGGGGTGATAGATTAATGATTTTAACTCCAATAACAATGAAGCTTGATTTGCAGAAGGAGCTCACCGAGGCGCTGGAAATCAACGAGGTTTTCAGTTTTAAAATCGGAAGCTTCACGGTGAATATTGACGAGGCAACCGTTGTTTCGTGGATAATCATAGTTGCTATGACGATTGTTGCACTTCTTCTGACAAGGAACCTTAAGGTTGAGGGCGAAATATCAAGACGCCAGGCGTTTCTTGAATTGTGTTACGAAAAATCAGTCGGTTTTTTTGAAGGACTGATGGGCGAAAAGGTGCGAAATTTCATACCGTGGCTAATGAGTGTTGCGCTATTTATCGGCGTTTCAAATATTATCGGAATATTCAGCCCCACGTTTTTCGGTTCAATGAAGCCGCCTACAAAGAGTATGCAGGTAACAGCGGTTATGGCGCTGACAAGCATTGTTCTTGTTGAATATGCAGCGTTCAGAGCCAAGGGCTTTAAAGGAAGGCTGAAAGCCTTTGCCGAACCGATATGGATTATTACTCCGATTAATATACTTGAGGTGTTCACAAAACCGTTATCACTTGCAATGCGACTTTTCGGTAATGTTCTTGCAGCGTTTACAATTATGGAGCTGATAAAGATTGTTACCAAAAACACATTGCTTCCAATGGTGTTCAGCCTGTACTTTGATTTGTTTGACGGCTTGCTTCAGGCATATATATTTGTTTTCCTGACCTCGCTTTATATTCACGAGGCAATTGAGAAAACGGAAGCTGAGCCTAAAGAGAAAAAAGTAAAAAAACGTAAAAAAACAAAATCACCTGAAAACAGCAGTGTTAAGGTGTGATTTGATTAATAATTTAGTTTTAAAGGAGACAGAATTATGGGAATTATTGCTATTGGTGCAGCAGTATCGGTATGGCAACAGGAAAAGCAGTTGAAAGCATTGCTCGTCAGCCTGAGGCTTCGGGTAAAATTCAGACAGCATTGCTTCTTGGTTGTGCGCTTGCAGAGGCAACCGCAATTTACGGACTTATTGTTAGTATTCTTATTATCTTTATGCTTAAATAAATCCGAAGAAAACCAACTCGGAAAGGAAACAGGCAATGTTAAAATTCGACTGGAACTCAGTATTTACGCTTATTAACTTAATCGTATTTTACCTTTTGATGAAGAAGTTCTTATTCGGCAGAATCAAAAAGGTGCTTGACGCAAGACGCGATATGATTGACGAGCAGTTCAAAAAGGCAGAGGAAACTGAAACTCTGGCTGATGAAAAGCTTGCTGATTATGAAAGCCGTATTGCAAATTACGAGGAAGAGGGCAAAAAGATTATTTCCGATGCCAAAGCAAGCGCAAAAACTGAATATGATAAAATTATTGAAAAAGCTCAGTCAGACGCTAAAGAATTAAGGGTTGACACTGAAAAACAGCTTGAAGAGGAGCGCGAAGCATCAAGAAAGGCAGCCAAAGAGGAGCTTGCAGTTCTTGTTATGGAGACAGCTGAAAAGGTTGTCGGCGCAAATGTTACCGCCGAAAGCGACAGTGCTATTTTTGATGAGTTTTTAAAAGAAAGCAGTGACGAATAATGATTAATAATATTAACGATTATATTGAGCTGCTCTCATCAAAAGGAGCAGGAGCGGACGATATAAAAAAAGCGCAGGCTGTTATTGCTACTAAGGAGGTTGTTGATATTCTCAACAATCCATCTGTTCCTAAGTCAGAGAAAGAAACAGCTATTAACGAGTTGTTTCCGGTATCGGTAAGAGCGGCAGTAATAAAAATGGGCGACGAACAAAAGCTGTCTTCATTTAAAGAGATAGCAGATGCGTATTTTGAAGAGCTTGACAGACAGAGCAATACCGTTACGGCAATCATTACCTGTGTTAATGAGCCTAACGAAAAACAGCTCAGCGGACTCAAGGATTTTGTAAAAAAAGAAACAGGAGCCGCAGAGGTCAAGACTGAGATTGTAAAAGACGCGTCAATTCTCGGCGGCTTTACCATTGAGGTTAACGGAAAGCTTTATGACCGCAGCCTCAAAACAAAGCTTGACGAAATAAAACAGAGCGTTGTTCAGAATGTTAAAAAGAATACCGAAGCCGACCCTCAGGGAATAATTTCAATTCTTAAAGAGGATATAAAGGATTATGAATTTGCTGTATCAAACGATGAAATCGGAACGGTTGTTTCTGTTGGCGACGGTATTGCAACAATACACGGACTCAATTCGGTTATGTATGGCGAGATTGTTCTTTTTGAGTCAGGTGTTAAGGGAATGGTTCAGAACATCAAAAAGGATTCGGTAGGATGTATTCTTTTCGGAACCGATGACGAAATCAGCGAAGGCTCAAGGGTTAAAAGAACGCGCAAAAAAGCGGGCGTTCCCGTAGGTAACGGTTTTATAGGACGAGTTGTTAATGCTCTGGGCGAGCCTATTGACGGCAAGGGTGACATAGACGCGGATGATTACCGCCTTGTTGAACAGCCGGCACCCTCAATTGTTGACAGAAAATCCGTTTCAAAACCGCTTGAAACGGGAATTCTTGCAATTGACTCAATGTTCCCGATAGGCAGGGGACAGCGTGAGCTTATAATTGGCGACAGACAGACGGGTAAAACCTCTATTGCGCTTGATACAATATTAAACCAGAAGGGCAAAAACTGCATTTGTATTTATAATGCAATCGGTCAGAAGGCTTCAACCGTTGCAAAGCTCACAAGGGAGCTTGAAGAGCACGGTGCGCTTGAATATACAATCGTTGTTTGTTCAACAGCTGCCGACCCTGCTTCTCTGCAGTATATTTCACCCTATTCGGCAACAGCGCTTGCAGAATACTTTATGTATCAGGGCAGGGATTGCCTTATTGTTTATGATGATTTAAGCAAGCACGCAGTTGCCTACAGAGCAATATCCCTTCTTCTTGAAAGACCGCCCGGACGTGAGGCATATCCCGGAGATGTTTTCTATCTTCATTCGCGTTTGCTCGAGCGTTCAAGTCGTCTTTCGGATGAGCTCGGCGGCGGCTCGATAACGGCGCTTCCGATTATCGAAACCCAGGCGGGCGACGTTTCCGCATATATTCCGACAAATGTTATTTCAATAACGGACGGTCAGATTTATCTTGAAGCGGATTTGTTTTTTGCAGGTCAGCGCCCCGCGGTTAACGTCGGTCTTTCGGTTTCCCGTGTTGGCGGCGCGGCTCAGACAAAGGCGATGAAAAAGGCTGCGGGCTCGCTCCGTGTTGACTTGGCGCAGTTCAGGGAAATGGAGGTTTTCACCCAGTTTTCCTCTGATTTGGATGATGAAACAAAGACGCGCCTTGTTTACGGCAGCGGACTTATGGAGCTTTTAAAACAGCCCCTCGGAAATCCGATGTCGCTGGCGCATCAGGTTATAACGCTTGTTGCGGCAATCGGTAAGAGATTTGTAGGAGTTCCCAAAAACAACCTTAAAAAATATCAGGCGGCTCTTCTTGCATATTTCGACGAGGAGCACCGCGATATCGTTGAGGAAATCAATTTCAAAAAGACTTTAGATGACGAGCTTAAGGAAAAAATCCTTAAAGCCGTTGATGATTATAAAGATTAGAATTCAGGCTGAAAGCAGGATGCTATATGGCTAATGCAAGAGAAATTCAGGGCAGAATGAAGTCTATTAAAGACACGATGAAGATAACCAACGCAATGTATATGGTTTCTTCCTCAAAGCATCAGAAAGCCCGAAGAGAATTAAAAAATACAGAGCCTTATTTCAATATGATTCAGGATTCGCTTGCAAAGCTTCTTGCGGAAGCGCCCGAGGCGGGCGGTGAGTTTTTCGATAAAAGGGAAAACCGCAGGGGAAGCGACCGAATGGCGGGCTATCTTGTTATAACTGCCGATAAGGGCTTGGCAGGCGCATATAACCATAATGTTATTAAGCTTGCTGAAAACATAGCGCTCAACGAGGAAGCGGATTTGCTCTTCGTTGTGGGTCAGCTTGGAAGGCATTATTTTGAAAAAAAGGATATCCCTATTGATATTCATTTTAACTACACGGCTCAGAACCCGACAATGAACAGGGCAAGGCATATTTCAAACAAGCTTATTCAGCTTTTCTTAAACGGCAGTATTGATGATTTGTATGTTATCTATACAAAGGTTGTTAACTCGATGACCGTTGAAGCGGTAAGCAGAAAAATTCTTCCTCTGAGAGCGGAGGAGTTTCAGCCGATTGAAAACGATCTTGTTGATCATTATGAGGGTGCGGCGTTTGTTCCGGATGCAAATACTGTTTTTGAAAAAATTGTTCCCGATTATATAACGGGATTTATCTACGGTGCGCTTGTTGAATCATATTGCAGCGAGCATAATGCGAGAATGATTGCAATGCAAAACGCAACCGATAGCGCAAAAAAAATGCTCAAGGAGCTTTCTGTTAGATATAACAGAGCCCGTCAGGCTGCTATAACTCAGGAGATAACCGAGGTTATAGGCGGAGCAAGGCACAAGGAATAGTTGGAATTACGAATTACGAATGACGAATTACGAATTGAGGGTGGGGCACCCACACCCGATTATAAGTGCAAATTTTGACTTATAGAAGGTTTAGTTTATGAATAATGGAAGAATAGTTCAGGTTATGGGACCTGTTGTTGACGTTGAATTTGAAGGCAAGCTCCCGAAAATCAAGGATGCCCTTGAGGTTCAGAACGGCGATGAAAAAGCCGTTATGGAGGTTGCTCAGCATATCGGAAACAACACCGTTCGCTGCATTATGCTTGCAGCTTCGGATGGTCTTTATAAGAATATGGAAGTTGAGGCAACCGATTCAGAAATCAGAGTTCCCGTTGGAGAGAAAACCCTTGGCAGACTTTTCAATGTTGTTGGTCAAACAATAGATGGACTCGGAAGCCTTGACGGTGAGGAGCATTGGTCAATCCACCGCCGTCCTCCTGCTTTTGAAGAGCAATCCTCAAAGGTTGAAATTCTTGAAACGGGCATTAAGGTTATTGACCTTTTAACTCCGTATCAGAAGGGCGGAAAGATTGGTCTGTTCGGCGGCGCAGGCGTTGGTAAAACAGTTCTTATTCAGGAGCTGATAACCAATGTTGCAACCCAGCACGGCGGATATTCAATCTTTACGGGCGTTGGCGAGCGTTCCCGTGAGGGCAACGATTTATGGAATGAGATGAAGGAATCGGGCGTTATCAATAAAACAGCGCTCATCTTCGGTCAGATGAACGAGCCCCCCGGAGCAAGAATGCGAGTTGCCGAAACAGGGCTTACTATGGCTGAGTATTTCCGTGACAGAGAAAATCAGGACGTGCTTCTTTTCATAGATAATATTTTCAGATTTATTCAGGCAGGAAGCGAGTTTTCCTCACTTCTTGGAAGAATGCCCTCCGCCGTTGGTTATCAGCCGACTCTGGCAACCGACCTCGGCGAGCTTCAGGAGAGAATTACCTCAACGAAAAACGGCTCGATAACCTCCGTTCAGGCGGTTTATGTTCCTGCCGACGACTTGACCGACCCTGCTCCTGCAACAACCTTTGCCCATCTGGATGCAACAACGGTTTTATCGAGAAAAATTGTTGAAAAGGGAATATATCCCGCAGTTGACCCGCTTGAATCAAACTCAAGAATACTTGAAGCGGATTTCGTTGGCGAGGAACACTATGAGGTTGCAAGACAGACTCAGGAGCTTCTCCAGAAGTATAAGGAGCTTCAGGATATTATTGCAATTCTCGGTATGGAGGAGCTTTCCGATGAGGATAAGCTTGCTGTACACAGGGCAAGAAGAATTGAAAGATTCTTATCCCAGCCCTTCCACGTTGCTGAAACCTTTACGGGAATCAAGGGCGAATATGTTCCGCTCAGTGAATCCATAAAGGGCTTTAAGGCAATTATTAACGGTGAGGTTGATGATTTGCCTGAAGCGGCGTTCTTCAATGTCGGAACGATTGAACAGGCGATTGAAAAGGCAAAGACTTTATAAGTTGACCGAGCGCAGCGAGAAACCGTTTTGCCTCCCTTGTAAAGGGAGGGGGACCGCTTGCGGTGGAGGGATGGGCTTTCCCTCTAAGAACTACTAATGGCAACGCTTTCTTTATTAAAGAAGAGTTGCTGAAACGCGTTCTGTCGCTTCGCTCCAACTATGACCATCCCTCCGTCACTTCGTGCCACCTCCCTTTGGCAAGGGAGGCAATAAGGTTTGGGATGATTGTTGAACGCGTTCTGTCGCTTCGCTCCAACTATGACCATCCCTCCGTCACTTCGTGCCACCTCCCTTTGGCAAGGGAGGCAAATAGGTTAGGTGATTATATATGAACACTTTTAAACTGAAAATTATTGCCTCAAACAAAACCTTTTTTGAGGGTGAATGCGTCAGTCTTACTCTGCCCATTGCAGACGGAGGAGAAATGGGCTTTCTTGCAAACCACGAAAACACCGTTGCTCCTATCGAATACGGCGAAATGAGGATAAAAACTCCCGATGGCGAAACAAAAGAGGCTTTTATTTCCTCGGGCTTTATTGAGTTTTTTGATAATTCCGCATATGTTGTTTGTATCTCGGTTGAAAAGCCTGAGGATATTGATGCAAAGCGTGCTGAGGAAGCAAAGATAAGAGCCGAAG
>CAMYWU010000056.1 GCA_947302895.1 uncultured Clostridia bacterium
GATATTTTGGAATTCAGAAAGTAGTTTGATTATGGAAAGAAAAAGAATTAAGGTGTTTCCTATGACGATATTGAGAATAATTATTATTCTGCTCGGACTCTATATTATAAGGCTCTATATCCCTCCGCTTGTTTCCCTTGGAGTTATCAATTTCGGAAACGCTTTCGGGATGCTTGCAGGTGCAGCAATAGCGGCTTTTGGAATTGTTTTACCGAAAATAACAGAATTTGTTAAACTGCAGATTGATATTGGAAATAAAAAGGCAACTGTTGCGGTTATCAGTATTCTTTGTGCGCTTGCTTTTGCTTTTTTAACCGCTTTTTTTGCAACCCTCGGCGGTGTTGTTTCTGCATCTCATCATACAGCAACAAACCAGTCAACCGTTATTGTTCTTGGCTGTCAGATAAGGGGAAGCGTTCCCTCAATGTCTCTTAATCAGAGATGTATGGCAGCTGTTAAATATATGAAAGAAAACCCCGATGCAGTTGCAATTGCTTCGGGCGGTCAGGGGAACGATGAGGATTTGAGCGAGGGACAGTGCATCTTTAATATTATGACAGAAAACGGCATTGCTCCCGAGAGAATATTCATTGAAGATAAATCAACAAGCACAGATGAAAATATTGCTTTTGCAAAGAAAATCATTGACGAAAAAGGTCTTTCAAAAGAGGTTGCCGTTGCAACAAACGAATACCACGAAAGGCGTGCAATAATGATTTGCAAAAAGAACGGCTTAACGGCGTATTCCATACCCGCGCCATCTTCAAAATGGGGCAAGCCAACCTTTTTTACACGTGAGGTTTTTGCAGTTTGGGCGCAGCTATTATAGTTTCAAGTTGCGAGTTTCAAGTTGCAAGTTCACGGTTACTCGGCTACGCCTCGGACAATAATAAAGAGGTGATTATATGAAAAAAATAATATATGTTTTTTTAGCTTTTGCTTTGGTTTTTAGTCTTTTCGGATGCAGCGATGATTCTTTAATTAAACATAATAAACGTCCTGAAGCGCTTGCAGAAATAAAAAAAGATTTAAATGTTGAGGTTACAAACGATAATTATAATAGCGAAATATATCTTACTAAGGATAAGTTTATATTTGTGAGTAAGGATAATAGCAGCAGCTTCGGCAGCTTATCAACACCTTATTTCTACGACTTAAAAACAAATAATATAAGCAGGCTCTTTGATTTCGATTGCGGGGATTTTACTATTCTGATGGCAACAGAAAGCAAGCTTTATATCGAAGCATATACTTATACCGAGAATAATGAGTCAAATTGGGGCTATTGCCTTATCGAATATGATTTGGAAAGCTCAAAAACAAGAAAAATATATGAAACGCCTAATACGGTTTACTGGATTTCTTCCGCCATTATTGGCGATACCTTGGTTTACTGTGCATCCAGCGGCAATCAGGATTTGCTGGATGATGAAAGCAATATGCCCCATGAAATTCATGCAATTAAGAACGGCAAAGATTCTGTAATCAAAAAAGATATAATTGCTGAATACGCTAATATAGAATCTGTGAACGGTAAAAACTATCTTGAGCTCAGCGATAAAATGGACGAAAGAGAGCTGTATGAAATAAAAGAGGACCTTTCGATAGAAAGGTCCGATGAAGAGATTGATTTTGAAACGGAAGAATACACTGCATCTGAACAGGAGAAAATTGATAAATATTTTATAGACGGAAAATTCGGAGATTGGTATATAGTTAACGATGGCGAAAAAAATAAAAAAGAATTTGATAACGGATATGATTACAGCATAAATTATTATCTATATAATACAAAAACCAACGAAGCCACAAAGCTGACAACTGCATACTTTACTTCTTATTATGTTTAAATAACAAAGGCTCGGTTTATCCGAGCCTTTGTTTATTTGATTCTGTCAATAACATTTTGTGCGTTTTTGTAAATCTCATCAATATCGACGTTAAGAAATTTGCCGTTTTTATAAAGAATTTTGCCGTTTATCATAGTCATTTTAACATTCTCTTTTGAGCCTGAATAAACAAGGTTTTTAAGAATGTTATTAATCGGCTGCATATTCGGGCGGTGAAGGTCGATAACGATTAAGTCAGCCTTTTTGCCGATATCAATAACATCGCAGTCATCAAGTCCCATACAGTGCGCCGAACCGATGGTTGCGGCTTTGAAAATTTCGATGGGGTCGGTTGAAGCGGCGTTTTTATCGTTGAGCTTCTGCATTGCTTCAATAAGGAACATTTCTCGGAACATATCAAGCGCATTATTGGAGCTTGGTCCGTCCGTTCCAACTGCAAGGTTTATGCCCTTATCAAGCATTTTTGAAACAGGAGCAATTCCGCTTGCAAGCTTAGCATTTGAGCCTGCATTTATAACTGCCCAGACGCCACGCTTTTTATAAATTTCAAGGTCTTCATCATCAACCCAAACGCTGTGGAAGCCTGCGCCGCCGTAGTTGAAGAGTCCGAGCTCATCAAAGAGCTTGGTTGGTGATTTGCCGTATCTTTCCTTACATCCGTCAACCTCAGATTTTGTTTCGCTTGAGTGAACATAAACGGGAGCCTTGTATTTTTCCGCAAGCGCTGCAATGCCCTGCATAATCTCCTTTGAGGTGGTGTATTCAGCATGGAAGCCGAGCTTATAAGAAACAAGCTCATCATAGTTGTTATATTTTTTATAAAAATCCTCGAGTATTTCAACGCTTTCCTTGAAATTGTTAACCGCACAGCACATAACTGTTCTGAAACCGAAATCAACACTTGCCTTTGCCATTGCCTCGGGGAAGTAATACATATCAAAGCAGGCGGAAATTCCGCTTGTTAAGTATTCAAGAAAAGCAAGTGCCGATAAATCATAAATATCCTGAGCTTCAAGCTTTGCTTCAAGCGGAAAGATTTTTTCGCCCAGCCATTTATCGAGCGGCAAATCATCTGCAAACGAGCGGGCAAAGGTCATTGCGCTGTGGGTATGAGCGTTTTTGAAAGAGGGCATTAATAAATTGCCTTTTAAGTCATAAATCTCATCAGCTTCTTTGCTGCAATTTCCGATAGCAACAATTTTATTTCCTTCAACAAAAACATCGGTCTTTACAATTTCAAAATCCTTGTTTAAAACAAGACCGTTTGTAAATTTAATCATAGAGCTTTTCAAGTCCTTCCTTTAGCGGTTGCTTAATTATACCTTTTTCGGTTATTATCGCCGTTATTAGTTCATTATCCGTAACGTCAAACGCAGGATTAAAGCATTTTGTTTCATTGAGAGCAGTTGGCTTTTCAAAGAATAAACTTTTAATTTCATCCCCATTGCGCTCCTCAATTATAATATCCTCTCCGCTCTTGCAGTTAAAATCAATTGTCGAATAAGGAGCAAGAACATAGAAGGGAATACCATAGTGTTTTGCAAGAATTGCCGCGCCGCTTGTTCCGATTTTGTTTGCCGTATCGCCGTTTGCAGCAATTCTGTCCGCACCGACTAAAACAGCGTTGATTTTGCCCTGCTTCATAACAAGGCTTGCCATATTATCGCAAATAAGCGTAACATCTATTCCTGCCTTTTCAAGCTCATAAGAGGTTAATCTTGCGCCCTGGAGCAGAGGACGTGTTTCATCTGTGAAAACCTTGAAATTATATCCTTTTTCCTTGCCGAGAAGCAATGGTCCGAGACCGGTTCCATACTGTGAGGTTGCAAGAGCGCCTGCGTTGCAATGCGTTAAAATACCGTCGCCGTTATGAAGCAAGGATAAGCCATATTCGCTTATTTTTTTACACATTTCTTTGTCTTCATTATGTATCGCAATTGCTTCAACAATAAGGTTTTTGCCCTGTTTATACGCATCAAGCATTCTTGCCGTTGCCCACGAGAGATTAACGGCGGTCGGGCGTGCCGAATCAAGATATGCTTTGAGCTCTTTTATATCTCCTTCAACCAAAGCCATTGCATAAGCGGCGAAAATTCCTATTGCAGGAGCGCCCCGAACCTGGAGGGTTTTAATTGCATAAAAATAATCCTCTTTGGTTTTTGGAGTTATATACTTTTCTTCATTTGGCAAAAGCGTCTGGTCGAGCAGATAAAGTGTGCCGTTTTCAAACTTAATGTTTTCCATTATATTGCTTTAACTATTTCCTTTATCAATTTTTCAAATTTTGGAGCAACGAATGAGGCGGTTTCTTCAACCTCTTCGCCTGTAAGCGGTTTGTCAAGAATACCGCAGGCGTAGTTTGTAATAAGGCTGATTCCGCAAACCTTAAATCCGCAGTGAACGGCGGCAATAGTTTCAATAACTGTGCTCATTCCGACTGCGTCAGCGCCCAATGTGCTGAGCATTTTAATCTCAGCAGGTGTTTCAAATTGAGGACCTTTCAGCTGAACATATACTCCGCTTTTCAACTCAATATTGCTGTTGTTAGCAGCTGTTTTTATTGCTGCTTTTAATCCCTTATTGTATGCATTGCTCATATCTGGGAAACGAGTTCCCAAAAAGTCGAGGTTTTTTCCGACAAGAGGTGATGAAACAAAACAGGAGATATGGTCGTCAATGAGCATAAAATCGCCGGGCTTGAAATCCTTGTTAATTCCGCCTGCTGCATTTGTTAATATGAGCTTATCCGCTCCCATTAAGCGCATAAGCCTTATCGGATTTGCAATCTGTTTTGACGAATAGCCTGCGTAAAGATGAACTCTGCCCTGCATTAAAACAACTGTTTTGTCTTGAAGTTCACCGAAAACAAAACGTCCCTTGTGCGAGGGCGCTGTTGAAACGGGTAAGCCTTCAATTTCGCTGTATTCAATTATTGCTTTAACATCAATTTTATCTGCAAGCGCTCCGAGTCCCGAGCCAAGAACAATTGCAATCTCGGGAACAAAATCGGTTATACTTCTTATGTATTCAAGCTGTTTTTTTAGCATTCTCATCACCAAACCTAATCCTGCTTCCTCGTTTAAAAGAAGCTGTCGCAAAGCGACTGAGGATAACTTTTAAATCACCTTTAATTATAGATAATCAAATCAAATAAATCAATTATTTTTTATTATCTATTGAAATATTTAGCGCTATTTGCTATTATTTTATTTGTAGTATTCTATTATCGGAGGAGATAAAATGAAGAAAATAACTTCAGTAATTCTCGCATTGATTATGATAATCGGCTGTATCAGCCTTGTTGGCTGTTCAAAGAAGGATAAGGGCGATTATAATCTTGTTTTGATTACGGATGGCGGCGCTATTAATGACGGCGCAGAAAATGAAAGCGCTTGGAATGGTGTTAAGTCATACGGCGATGAAAACTTTATGACCTACCGTTATTATCAGCCGTCCCTTGATGAAAACGGCAAGCTTACTGTTGATACAATAAGAAAATATATCGAGCTTGCGGTTAATGATAAAGCGAGATTTGTTATTCTTCCCGGTGAAGCTTTTGCGGTTGGCGCATATGAGCTTGCACGTGAGTTTGAGGATGTAAACTTCATACTTGTTGATGCTTATCCCCATGCTGAAAATGATAATGTGATGAGATTCCAGAGCAATGTTATGTGCGTTTCATTTAATGCGCTCCAGGCAGGCTTTCTTGCTGGTTACTGCTCTGTGGCTCTGTTAATGCTGATAAATCGGCAAACTACGGCGCTGGATTTGCTCAGGGTGCGGCAGTTGCTGCGGATATAAAGAAAACTCCCGTTATTCTTGATTATGCAAATTATGATGCTCAAAACCTTGATTATGATTACTCATTCACGGTTAAGGCAACATATAAAAAGGTTAGCGATGAAAAGGAAAAAACCTATAAGGTTAATGTTGTCAACGGCTTGGGAAGCGGTGTTTATACCGACGGTCAGAATGTTGCAATAACTGCAAATCCTCCGGAAAAAGGCAAGGTTTTTGACCACTGGGAAACAAAGAGCGATACCGATGGCGTTCGAGACAGAAAGGTTAATATTTCATCAAAGAGCAAGGAAACAATGAATCTTCTTGTTGGCGATTGCGATTGCACTATAACAGCTGTTTATGAGGATGCCAAGGAAGAAGAATCAAAAGAAACAGAAGAAAATCAAAACGCACAGGATAACAGTCTGAAGTTCAACGTTATCGTTGAAAACGGAACAGGAAGCGGCTCTTATTCCGCAGGTGAAACGGTTAAGATTGTATCCGATGTACCCAAAGACGGATATATGTTTGATAAATGGGTCAGCGTAGATAATAAGGGGCTTAAAACAGGCGTTTCGATGGAAAACGAATACGACTATGCAACCGAATTTGTGATGGTTGACAGAGTTGCTTCTATCGCTGAAACAATGTATGACAGCGGCGCTCAGGTTATTTTCGGCGGCGGATGCCCTGTAAGCGATTCTATCTTTACCGCAACTAACAGTTTTGATTATCAGGTATGGGCGTATGGCTCAGGCGTTGACGAGAGCTCAAAGGGCAACTGCGTTGCTTCGGTAGTAAATGATTACGGCGCAGGCATAAAGCTCGCTCTTTCTGCTTATCAGCCGGGCGGAATAGTTTCCGCAGGCTGTGAAAACGGATGCATTTATGTAACAGGCAAGAGCCTTGAAGAATCAACAACCGATAAGAAGGGCAATGTTGTTGAAAACAAAGAATACAACGATGAATATGCAATGATTTATAATGCGCTTGCTGATGGAAAGCTAAGCCCGATAAATATGCTTCCGGGCGGCGATATTAGTGAAATTGTAAGCTCCGCTTGCTTAACCATTAATTATTGGGTTACTGAATAAAATAAGAAAACTCCTTGCCCAAAGGGAGTTGAATATAGAATTTTAATAGATTTTGAAATGCTATTTTTCGCTATAACGGCTTCAAAAAACGGGTTAAGGCGTCAGCCTTAACCCGTTTTTGTTCATTGTTCTATTAAGAATTTCTATTTCAAAATTGATTTGCACCTCAAAAATTCTGCTAATTATTTAGATATTGCTTTACTGCAAGCTCATCGCAGCGCTCATTATATTTATGACCGTCGTGTCCTTTAACCCAGATAAATTCAACCTCATGTTCTTCAAGAAGGGCAAGAAGCTCCTCCCATAAATCAACATTGAGGGCGGGCTTTTTATCCGCTTTTCTCCAGTTGTTTGCCTCCCAGGAATAAACCCAATTCTGGTTTATTGCATCGCAAACATATTTTGAATCAGTTGTGAGCTTAAAAGAGCAGGGCTCTTTGAGCGCCTTAAGCGCTTCAATAACAGCGGTTAACTCCATTCTGTTGTTTGTTGTCTGAGCTTCAAAGCCGCTTAGCTCTTTTTCTTTTCCTTTATACACCAGTATTGCACTCCAGCCGCCCTTGCCGGGATTACCGCTGCAAGCGCCATCGGTATATATTTCAACATTTTTCATAAAATCTTCCAATCTTTGCGTTAAAATCAGGTATATTTTATCACCAAAGTTGCTAATAATCAATATTGAATATTATTTTAATAGTCTTGACTTTGTTAAAATAATAATATAATATATTAACTAACTATATTGCGGAAAAAATATTTAGAAAAATGGAGGTCTTTTATTTAATGGCAAATTCAAAAAAGATGCCGCAATCAGGTGCTTCGGGAAAACGGAATTCCCAAAGGCGCTATTATACCTACCGAAAGGCATCAAAGAAATCCGAGCCTGTTTTCCGAAAAGAAACGGAAAAGGTTAAGATTTCTTTTCTTGGGGGTATGAATGAAATCGGAAAGAATATGACTCTTTATGAGTATAAAAACGATATGTTTATCGTTGATTGCGGTCTGGCATTCCCAACCGCAGAGCTTCCCGGAGTTGATTTGGTAATCCCCGATTTCACCCATATTCTCAATAATAAGGACAGAATAAGAGGTATAATAATCACCCACGGTCATGAGGACCATATAGGTGCGCTTGCTTATCTTTTAAAGCAGGCAAATATTCCGGTATATGCAACAAAGCTTACTATCGGCTTAATTAAGGGCAAGCTTGAGGAACACGGCTTATTAAACCTTGCAAAGCTTGTTGAGATAAAGCCGAGGGATAATATAACGCTCGGAGCGTTTAATATTGAATTGATTCATGTTAATCATTCAATCCCGGATTCCGTTGGACTTGCAATTCGCTGTCCTGCTGGTATTATTATTCAGACGGGCGACTTTAAGATTGATACAACGCCTGTTGACGGCGATATGATTGACTTGCCCCGCTTTGCAGTATACGGAAAGAAGGGCGTTTTAGCGCTTCTTTCTGATTCAACCAATGCCGAGCGACCGGGTACTACTCCGAGTGAAAGCACTGTTGGCGACAGCTTTGGAACACTGTTCAGAAAAGCGGGAACAAGAAGAATCATCGTTGCAACCTTTGCATCGAATATTCACCGTGTTCAGCAG
>CAMYWU010000057.1 GCA_947302895.1 uncultured Clostridia bacterium
ATTATTTCTTCAACATCTTGTTTTTCATCTTCTTGTTCAGAAACAGTTTCTTCTTCTATTGGTTCCTCAACTACTGACTCTTCAATTACAGGTTCATCTTCAACTGGTTCTTCAATTACAGGTTCCTCTGCAACTGGTTCTTCTGCTACAGGCTCCTCTGCGATTGACTCTTCAATTACAGGTTCCTCAATAGTAGGTTCTTCAGGTTCGAAGTCTTCTTCCACTTCAGGAACATATTCCTCTTCAGGAACTTCATCAAGTGGAACAAATTCTTCACCCTTTTCCATATCATCTTGATAAAGAGCAAAATCCTTGAATGCGCTGAAGACCTCATCTGAACTATCATCAAACTCTTCATCAAGATCGCTTAATCCAGAAATAGTATCCGATTCAGGAGCAAATCCATCATCAAATTCATAAGTTACAAAATCTGATGTATCAATATCATCCAGAGCTTCACTGAGTTGCATAGCTTCTTCAGAGATTTCCTCTTCAATTGTTTCCTTTTTCTCTTTGAGGAGAACAAATTTTTCAATCGGGAAGAGAACAACCATCTGGATAAAGCCTGCCAGGAGTCCTGCAATTGTTCTTGCAGCTGCATTCAGCCAAGCCCACGGAGCTTTTGCGATAAGACCAACAACCCAGCCCTGGAACCATGTTGAGAAGAGAATAAGAGCAATCATAAGAACAATATAGATTGCGAAATTATACCAGGGAGCGTCGCTCTTAAAGGTTGTTTTCTTGTTCTGATAGAAACCGTAGATATTAGCAATAAGGTTTGAAAGGAAGAACGGAAGCAGAAAGCCCCAGGTAACAATACCGCCAACTACAACGCCGTTTTCAATAACGCCGCCGAGCTTTCCTGTTGCTGCGTCAATAACATATTTTCCAACCTGCTTAATACCCTCTTCGGTTGTCGGGTCGAAAACAACGTTAGGATTAAAGATTCCCTGAAGGAATGTCGGAAGAGGAGTTGTAACTTTATCAAAGATAAAGGGAAGTACATTTGCAAGTACCAACTGAATGATTGTTACAAGACCGCTAACAACAATGAACTTAAGGAACTGCCATAAAGCCTTGATGCCCGAGCCTTTTTCCTCTGCAGCGCTGTCTATGCCGCCGAGTGAAAACTTTTTCTTTTCGTCTGCCATAAATTTAACTCCTTTTTTGCATTATTATGCATTAATCTAACATATTTATTATATCAGCATTCCTCTGTCAATGCAATAATTTTTTAGAATAAGCCAACAAGCAGGATAATCAGCCAAACAATTAACGCTATAAGACCTGCGAGTATTGCAAGGATGAGAAGAACAATAAGAATTAAGCAGATAAGAACTAAAACGCCCTTCTTGCTCGGCTTAACGGGGTCAACAAATTCCTTCTCCTCAAACATCTCAGGAGGTGCGGGATTTTCATCGTCATAAAGCGGATAAATCGGAAGAGTGGCATTTGCGTCGCAGTAGCCGCTGTTCCAGAGAAGCGGCTCAACAAGACCTCTTACGCTTGTTGCTCCCTTGAGGAACTTGCCTATATCAAGATGAATAACCTTAAGGAAGGAATCAACTATATTGAGAAGTCCGCAGGTAAGCTTGTATTCCCTTGTTTCAGGTCCGTAGGGAGAATCTCCGCAATAAAGATTTGTAACAAGCTCAAGGATGAAATCAACAACCTTGTTATCCTTAATGTCCTCAATATCCGCCTTTTTAAGTCCGCTCTCCTTCTTGCAGAGCTTCCATACCTTCTTAAAGGTAAGCTTGTTGAGGAATTTGCCAAGCGGTCTTAAAACAGGCTTTAATTTCTTTGCCTTATCAGGTCTGATTGAGAAGGCGCCAGCCATTTCTGTAAAGCGGTCATAATCGTTTGCAAGCGCATCAAGAACTCCGCCAATCATTCCGAAGAAGAAGCCCTTCATATATTCATCAAAGGGTTTTCCTCCCGTATCAAGCCCCGGAACTTCCTTGATTATAACTGTTTCAACATCAATTTTTCTGTTTTTCGGGTCAAGGATGATATTTCTCATTGCGGGCGGACAGCCAATCATAGCGCCGCAGGCAATATCGTAAAAGCGGTTGCCCTTTGGGGTTGTTATGTAGCTGATATCGTGAACGTGGGTATGTCCCGAAAGCATGCAATAAAGACCTGCGTCTGCAAAGATTTCCCTTGTTTTCTCGTGGTGCTTTTGCATATCGCCGCTTCCGATAATTGCATAGAAGGGGGAAGGTGAAATCATCGGGTGGTGGGTCATTGCAATAACAAACTGGTCGTTTTTCTTTGCGTCCTCAAGCTGCTCCATAATCCATGCCATACAGTCATCGGAGAAGCCCGAACCGCCGTCCGGGTCAGGTTTGAGATTATAGTCGTCGTTAAGAGCAAAAAGGCGGTAACCGGGTGCAAGCTGAACAACATAGCTCATTGACTGACGATGGGTTGAAATGGCCTCGCTCGGTCCGAAATCATAATACATATCCCATAAATCAGCTCTGTCCTTAACAGTCGGAACCTGAATTTCGTTATCTCCGTCATAGCCCTTTGTATAACCCTCGCCCCTGTAATCATGGGTTGCGGTTATAACATAAACACGCTTGCCTCTTTTTTTGAGGTCGTAGAGCATTTGAATAAACTCTTCGTGTGAGGTAAGCTCGCCGTCCTTTGTTGTATCGCCCGAAAGCACAACAATATCGGTTGAGGTATCCTCGCACAGCATATCAAAGCCCGCTTTGATAACCAGATCGGAATCCTTGATAACCTTCTGGCTCTTTGACTCAGCGTTTTCATACGCCTTGCCCTCAGTACCGTTTTTTCTTGAGTAATAATGAACATCGGTTATAAACTGAATTTTTAACGGCTCATTATTACCACCGAAAATCTTCTCAGACATATTTTACTCCTTCTTTCTTTTGATTTATATACATAAATTTTAACCTATCTGAAGCACGCCCTCTTTAACGCTTCCGTCAAAGGTGAACTCAAGGCATCCGCCGTTTCTCTTATTGAATGAAACAGGCTCTCCGTTTAAAAACGCCTGATAAATGCCGTCCTCGTTCAGAGTAACAATAATAGAATATTTATCGCTGTCGCCAAAATACTTAAATGATATTTCGGCTGATTCATCAGTTGTTTTCTGATAATTTGTCCATACGTCAAAGCCACTGGTTACGGTCTGTGGCTTATAGTAGGCATTTGCCCAGATACAAATGGGCGCCGAAAGTCCTCCGAAATTATGGAACCAACCGCCCCTCTGGGTTTCAATACCGAAGCATTCATATGTATTATATGAAAAATCAGTTTCCTTCTTCCAGATTTCAAGCGCTCTGTGCGCAATTTCAAAGGCAAAATCCGCTTCGCCGTTATCAAGCATTGTTTTATACACAAACCACTGATGGCTCATCCAGACATTACCGTTCCAATAGCCATCCTGCATATAATATGAAGCGCTCATATCAACTGCGCTTATACCCGATTTTGAGAACATTTCATAGGGGCATTTAAGATGCTCAATAAGCCTTTCCTTCCTGCCCTTGGGAGCAGCTCCGGCAATAAGGGGATAAATTCCGTCGAAGCCCTTATTCCAGTTTTCGCCGTCCTTAGTTCTCATAATATACGGCTCATCCTTATCATACATTGTATAGCCGTAATAGCCCGATTCCTCATCCCATGCAAGAGTATTGAGCGCATCGGTTGAACGCTTTATATCCTCGTCGTAAAGCTTAACATCCTCATTATTTCCGAGGAAAACTGCAACCATACGAAGAATTTTTGCCGCTCTTATTGCCTGTGAGGTTGAAATACAGGGGCAGGTGTATTCCTCTGCTTTATTCTTTATCATTTCAACCTGAACGGGATTATCATCCATACCCGAGCTTGAATACCAGTAATCATAAGTAGTCAAAAGACCGTTGCCAAATTTAGCGCAGGTTGAACCGTTTGTTCTTCCCTGCAAAAATTCGTAATAAAGCTTCATCTTGTCATAGAGATAATTCAGCTTGGATTTGTCATTAGTACGCTTCAAAAGCTCAAGATACTGCTCAAACTGAGTCGGAACAAGCGAGCCGTGAAGCAGGAAACAATAGTCCTTTTTATCCGTCTGGTTGAGATACATATCAAGAACATACTGACAAAGCTCGTTTGAGGTTTCAAGAAGCCCCATTCCGATAAAACCGCTGTCCCAGGTATAGAAGGAATCCCAGCGCTTTCCCGGTGTATGGTGAGCAACATATTTTCCGTATCGATATACGGGATAAACTATGTTTGTCAGAAGTGTTGATTTAAGAATATTTGTTGAAAGAGTGTATTTTTCACCGCAGCGGTTATATTTAACGTCCTCGGAATTTCTGCTCGCCTTGAAGTAAATATATTCGCATTCCTCCAGGCTTATCGGCTTTGCATCGCCCTTTGCAATAATTGCATATTCAATATGGCTTGAATAAGGTGCAATGAAAATTGACTTGATGAGCGTGTTTTCAAAGAAACCAAGGTCGCTCTTTTTTCTGAGGAAAACCTTTGAGAAGGGCTCGGTTAAATCGTCGTAGGTTATATCGCCATTTGAAAGACGGTTGATGAGCGCATCCTCAAGAGAACCGCTTTCAAGCGTTCTGTGGCGGGTGTTTTTATTGAAGGTAAGCAATGTAAATTTGCAGTCCTCATAACCGTAATCAAGAACGGTTTTATGTGCACAGTCAAGCTCTTCAGTGCTGATTTCGGGTATAATGCTGTGCATCTTAAGCTGAGCATCAACACTCTCTCCCTTTTCAACAACGGCAAAGAAATCAAGTTCAATTCCGCCCTCGCCCATACTTATAAATTCTGGGTTTTCGCAAAAATCAAAGTAGCCGACTTTAAGCTCCTTGCTTGCAGGGAAAACATATACCTGACCGTTGCACATAAACTTAGCGTCCCTGTCTGAAACAGTTCTGTATCTTATTGCAAAAACAGGGTTTTCAAAGCCGTCAGCGCTGATTTTATAGCTTACTCTGTCGCCCTCATCTTCACCGAAGGGTTTAAAGTTGCGGTAATGAACGTGGGCATTTTCATTTCTGTCGCCAAGACCGTTTCTGCCGTAGAAATCCTTATCTCTGAATGTGCCTTTAAACAGTCCGTCGGGATTCTGCTCATCCCACGGTCTTTTATTTGCATATTCAAACTCTTCATAATTTGTTGCATTAACAACAACTGATTTCTTGGGAAGTGTCAGCTCAATATCCTCACCGCTCGGAAATTCAAGAGCAGAGAAAAAATTGATAACCGTATTCTGCTTGAGTGCGGTATTGTTGTTTACACAGATTCTTGCAAGATATGCTTCATCGTTAATCTTTGAAAAAGAAACATCCGCATAAACCATATCCTTCCATAACAACTCATATCTGTATGCATAATAGCTGAAATCACTCTTGCACTGCCACAGATGATATGAAGAAGGAACGCAAACATTCGGAACCGGTGTCGATGAGTTCCAAAGAGTCGGGTGGATTGTAAAATCAAATCTTGCGCCCATATCGCTGAGAGAGTCAATTATTCTTGACAATCCCATATATTTTTTTGAATAGGGACCCCATAGTGGGAGACTGAAGGTATTTGCCATAGTAGTTATCTCCATAAAGTTATTCATTGTTATTATCTATCTTTTTGTATCAGTTGTCAACAATTTATATGAAATTCAAAGCTAAAATCAAGATAATTTAGATATTTATGTATAATATAAAATAATAATATTGACAAAGCACCCTCAATCAAGTAATATGTAATTTAGGACAAACTGAGAACATCTCTTTTTGTCGGGCAAATCATTAATTGACAAAGGATGAATAGAGAATATGGGTATTGATGCTAATGTTCAAAAGATTTTAATGGCGCTGCTTAGAAGATGGAAGCTTCTTGTAATTTTTGCGCTCATCGGCGTTATGTTGGGATATTTCTATACCTCACATTTCACAACGCTTACCTACACTTCAAACGTTAAGTTTCTTGCATACGCTGTTGACGGAAATGATGATATGGGTGAAATAAACCAGCCATCCTCCAGCAATGGAAAATCAAGCGACTATGTTCGAACAAGCAATACAAGCAAGATGAACTATGCTATGAAAATGCTTCCAACATACGTTGAGGTTATGAACACAAATGAGTTTATGACCAAGGTTACGAATGCATTAAATAAAAAGCAAAACTCAAACTACAGCGTATCAACGATAAAGAATTCAATGACAATAGAATTGGTTGAGGATACGGCAATTTTCACAATAGCAGTAACAACCACTAATGCAGAGCTTTCATATAATATAGCTCAGCAGCTTGAAACTTCGGTTCCCCAGATGATGAAGCAAACGAACTCATCCCTGGTTCACGCTTCCGTTCAGGATAAGGCTGTAAAAGCCGCTTCAGCAGGAAGCCTCGGCTATCCGAAAAAATGCGCTATCGGCGCTGTTATAGGCATAGTTGTTGCAGCCGCATACGTTGTTCTTCGAACACTCTTTGACGTACGTATCAAATCAAGCGACGAGCTTTCAGATAAGTACAGCATTCCTGTTCTCGGTTCAATTCCGAACTTCAATACAAGCTCGCCTGTTAAAACTCAGGCAAAGCCCAGCTTAGCTGATCAGCAGCAAGAACCGCTGGCTCAGCCCCAACCCTCAATAAATGAGAAAGGAGAGGATGAATAATGGCAAGAAGAAGCAGAAACAAAGACAGAAGCACTTCAAACACTTCAAGAACTCTTATCCAGAATCTTGACATCAATCCAACCCTTAAATTCAGAGTTGAAGAGGCATATAAGGGCATCAGAGCAAACATAATGTTTTCAATTATGAAAAAGGGCTGTAAAACAATTGTTGTTACCTCCTCCGTTGCAGGTGAGGGAAAAACAACAACCACTATCAACCTGGCAATTACTTTTGCTCAGGCAGGTCAGAAAGTTCTTCTTATCGATGCCGACCTCAGAAAGCCCAAGGTACATCACTATTTCTCTATTCCAAACGCTCCCGGACTTACCAACTATCTTGGTTCAAGCGTTATAGATTCAACAACTGAAAAGGTTGATTTATTCAAGGTTGTTCATCCCACAGAGTTTGAAAATCTTTCAATAATCTGCTCGGGTACAATTCCGCCAAACCCTGCAGAGCTTTTGGGAAGCGAACCCATGACGGATTTCCTTTCGGAGATTTCAAATGATTTCGACTATATTATTATTGATACCCCGCCCATCAACATTGTATCCGATGCACTTCCTCTTATCAGGGAATCCGACGGTGTAGTTTTGGTTGTTAAATACAATCAGTCAACCCATCCCGATGTTGAAAGAGCTCTCGGAACTCTTGAATTCATCGATGCAAAAATCATCGGCTTCATAGTTAACTATGTTGAATCCAATGCAGGCGGTAAATATAAGTATAACTATTATCGTCGCTACTACGGCAGATACGGCTACGGATATGGCTATGGCGGCGGTTACGGTGGCTATGGCGGTTACGGCGGCTACGGTGGCTATGGCGGCTATGGCGGCTATGGCGGCTATGGCGGTTACGGCGGCTACGGCGGCTACGGTGGCTACGGCGGCTACGGCGGTTACGGCGGCTATGGCGGTTACGGCG
The DNA here is from genome assembly GCA_947302895.1 of uncultured Clostridia bacterium. Lineage (GTDB taxonomy): Bacteria > Bacillota > Clostridia > Oscillospirales > Acutalibacteraceae > Eubacterium_R. The sequence continues at coordinate 7,587 of CAMYWU010000057.1, forward strand.
GCTATGGCTCCACTCCCAAGACACCGTCATCCTCGGTTGGCAATGCGCCGAACTACGGAAGCTATGGCAGCAGCTACGGCGGTTACGGCAGCTATGGCAGTTATGGCAGCTACGGAAGCTACGGCAACTACAGCGGTAACTCAGGCGGTTCTGTTTTCAACAAGGGCAATCAATACGACCCAAGGAAGTAACTAAAAAATGATTATCAATAATCTTATTGAGATGCATTCTCACATTATCCCTGGAATCGATGACGGTTCCAGGGATATTGAAATGAGCCTTCAGATGATTGAAAGGCTAAAGGACCAAGGCGCACAAAAGATTGTTTTAACCCCCCATTATTATTCCGATACCATATCCCTTGATGATTTTTTATGGCAGAGGGATGCAGCATTTAACGATTTACTCAGAGAAATTCCAAGCGGATATCCTGAGCTGATTCCCGCTGCGGAGGTTTTTATAAGCCCGTATCTGTTTAATAATGAAAACATAAAGGATTTATGTGTTGGCAATTCAAACTATGTTTTAATCGAGCATCCTTTTGGCGCTCGGTTTGACGAAAAGGATTACGACAGATTATTAAATCTCTATTGCGATTATAAGGTTAAACCGATTCTTGCTCATATTGAAAGATACAGAGCTCTTATGGACGATAAGTATAAGCTCTCCGACCTAATTGAAATCGGATGTCTTCCTCAGGTTAACGTAAGTTCCTTTGCGGT
>CAMYWU010000058.1 GCA_947302895.1 uncultured Clostridia bacterium
AACAAGCTCAAGCTCGGCGAGAAGAATATAGATAACAAAGAGATGAGCGATAAGCTGCTTGCTGATCTGGAGGGCGCTGAATACAAAGTTCAGTCCGTTAAAAAGGGAACAAGAAAAAAGAACCCTGCGCCTCCGTTTATAACCTCAACTCTTCAGCAGGAGGCCTCACGCCGCTTATCCTTCCAGGCAAGAAGAACAATGAAGGCAGCGCAGGAGCTCTATGAAGGCGTTGATGTTGAGGGTATGGGAACAGTCGGTCTTATAACCTATATGAGAACCGACTCGCTGAGAATTTCAGAAGAAGCCCGTGCAGCAGGCAACAGATACATTCTTAATACCTACGGTGAAAAATACCTTCCCTCAAAGCCGAGATACTATAAAACAAAGAGCAATGCTCAGGACGGCCACGAGGCAATCAGACCTTCAATGCCCGAGGTTACTCCCGACAGCGTTAAGAGCTCATTAACAACCGACCAGTATAAGATTTATAAGCTTATCTGGGAGCGCTTCATATCCTCTCTTATGGAAACCTGCCATCAGGAAACAATCAAGGTTGAGATTGAAGCAAAGGGCTATATTTTCAACGCAACGGGCTACAGCGTTAAATTTGACGGCTTTACTGCTCTTTATGAGGAGAAAACCGATGATTCTTCAAAAACGGCTTCAGAAGCTCCTCTTCCGCCGATGGCACAGGGTGATGTATTAAAGCTTAAATCCCTTACAGGAAATCAGCATTTCACCCAGCCGCCCTCAAGATACACCGAAGCTTCATTAATCAAGGCACTTGAGGAAAACGGAGTTGGCAGACCGTCAACCTATGTAACAATAACCTCAACAATTCTTTCAAAGGAATATGTTGTTCGTGAGGGCAAGCAGTTTGTTCCAACCGAGCTCGGCGAGGCGGTTACAAAGCTTCTTAAGGAAACGCTTCCGAATATCGTTAATGTTAAATATACCTCTAAAATGGAGGATGACCTTGATAAAATCGACTCCGGCGATAAGGACTATATCGATATGATTAGGCTTTATTTCAACGACTTTGAGGAACCGCTTGAAAAAGCCAAGAAGGATATGCTCGGAGTTAAGATTAAGCTCAAGGAAGAGGAAACCGATGAAGTCTGCGAAAAGTGCGGAAGAAATATGGTTATCAAGGTTGGCAGATTCGGCAAATTCCTTGCATGCCCCGGTTATCCCGAATGTAAGAATACAAAGCCCCTTGTTTTCAAAACAAGCGCAAAATGCCCCGAATGCGGCGGCAATGTTATTGAAAAGCGCACAAAGAAGGGAACCTCGTTCTATGGCTGCTCAAATTATCCAAAATGCAACTTTATGACCTGGGATATGCCAACCGATGAGGTTTGTGAAAAATGCGGAAAATCCCTCTTCAAGAAAAAGGGCGGCGTTCTCTATTGCCCCGATACAGAGGGCTGCGGCTTTACAAAATCCGCTAAGAAAAAATAATCAGAAAGTAATACTATGAAATTTACTGTTGTAGGCGCAGGGCTTGCAGGCGTTGAGGCGGCGTGGCAGATTGCAAACGCAGGATATAAGGTAACGCTTGTTGAAATGAAGCCTGTAAGATTTTCCCCTGCACACAAAAGTGAATATTTTGCAGAGCTTGTTTGCTCAAACTCGCTCAAGGCTTCAAGAATTGAAAGTGCGGCAGGGCTTCTTAAAGAGGAAATGCACCTCCTCGGCTCGCTTACCGTTGATACCGCAAGAAGCTGTTCGGTTCCTGCGGGCGGTGCGCTTGCGGTTGACAGGGATATTTTTTCAAAAAACGTAACCGAAAAAATCAAAGCGCATCCGAATATAACTGTCGAAAACCGTGTGTTTGATAAAATTGAGCCCGAAGATGATGAAATCCTGATTATTGCAACAGGACCTCTGACGGACGGCGCACTTTTTGAAGAAATCAGAAAGCTCTGCGGCGATTACCTTTCGTTTTACGATGCGGCGGCTCCTATTGTCAGCGCCGAAAGCGTTGATATGGAAAAAGCCTTCACCGCTTCACGCTACGAAAGGGGCGGCGAGGATGATTATATCAACTGCCCGTTTAATAAGGAAGAGTATGAAAGCTTCATTGATGAGCTGATTAATGCCGAGGGCGCAGTGCTCCACGATTTTGATGTTTACGAGGGCTGTATGCCAATTGAAAAGCTTGCAAAGCGAGGCAAGGACGCTCCCCGTTTCGGACCTATGAAGCCCGTCGGACTGATTGACCCTAAAACAGGACACAGACCTTGGGCTTGCGTTCAGCTCAGACGTGAAAACGAAAAGGGAACGATGTTTAATCTCGTTGGCTTTCAGACCAATCTGAAATTCGGCGAGCAGAAAAGAGTTTTCAGTATGATTCCCGGGCTTGAAAATGCCGAATTTATTCGCTACGGCGTTATGCACCGAAATTCGTTTATCAATTCCCCGAAGCTGCTGAGGAGCGATTATTCGCTAAGAGCAAATCCGAATATCTTTTTTGCAGGTCAGATAACCGGTGTTGAGGGATATATGGAAAGCGCCGCTTCGGGAATAATGGCAGGTATAAACGCTGTAAGAAGAGCAAAGGGCGAAGAAAGCCTTGTTCTCAGCGAAAACACAATGATTGGCGCACTCAGCGCATATATAAGCGATGAAAGCGTTAAGGATTTTCAGCCGATGGGCGCTAATTTCGGAATACTTCCCCCAATCGAGCCGAAAATCAGAGATAAAAAGGAGCGCTATGCAGCGCTTGCCGAACGTTCGTTAAAAGAATTTAAGGACATAGTATGAGAATAATTGTTGACGCTATGGGCGGCGATAACGCCCCTCTTGAAATAATCAAGGGCGCAATGCTCTCTGTTGATGAATTCGGTATTGATGAAATCATCTTCACGGGCGATGAAAACAAAATAAAGTCCTGTGCAAAGGAAAACGGTGTTCAGCTTAAAAATGCAAGAATAGTTAACTGCGCCGATGAAATATCAATGTGTGATGAGCCAACCTCAGTTTTGAAGGAGAAGCCCGATTCATCAATGGCAGTCGGCTTCAGACTTTTAAATGAGGGCGAGGGCGACGCTTTTGTCAGCGCAGGAAACACAGGCGCAATAACCGTTGGCGCAACCCTTATAACAAGGCGAATTAAAGGCGTTAAGCGCCCTGCAATCGCTTCAATTATGCCCAGCGCAAACAAGCCGTTTTTGATGATGGATTGCGGCGCTAATGCAGAGTGCAGACCCGAATTTTTATATCAGTTCGGACTTCTCGGCTCAATATATATGAAAAACATAATGAAGTATGAAAACCCGTCGGTAGCTCTTGCAAACAACGGCACGGAGGAAACAAAGGGCAACCCCCTGGTTAAAGAAGCATATGCGCTTATGAAGGAGGCGCCGTATAATTTCATCGGCAATATCGAGGGCAGACAGATTCCCTTCGGAGATGCGGATGTTGTTGTTGCAGACGGCTTTACTGGCAATCTTATTCTTAAAACCTATGAGGGCGTTGCAAAGGTTCTTATGGGCGGAATAAAGCAGGCGTTTTATAAAAATACGCTCTCAAAGCTTTCATATCTGGGCGTTAAAAGTGGAATTGAAGATATGAAAAAGCAGTTTGATTATAAGGAATACGGCGGCGCTGTTATGCTCGGAGTTAAAAAGCCCGTTATCAAGGCTCATGGCTCAGCTGACGCACGAACCTTTAAGAATGCAATAAAGCAGGCGGTTTGGTTTTTACAGACCGATTTGATAAATAAGATAGAAGAAGAGTTAAAAAATGAAAGAGCTTGAAAAGAAAATTGAATATGTTTTCAAAAACAGGGCTCTGCTTGAAGAGGCTTTAACCCATTCAAGCTATGCAAATGAGCAGCCAAAAAATGTTGCTTATAACGAGAGAATGGAATTTCTGGGCGATGCGGTTTTATCCTTTGTTTCGGCTCAGTTCCTTTTTGAAAAATATCCCGATATGCCCGAGGGCAAGCTTTCAAAGCTGCGTTCCTCACTTGTCTGCACCCAGTCGCTTTCCTCTTTTGCAAAGGAAATCAACCTCGGCGGATATATGAAAATGGGCAAGGGAGAAACAGCCTCGGGCGGCGCACAGCGTCCTTCGGTTTTAGAGGATGCGTTTGAAGCGCTGATTGCGGCGATTTATCTTGACGGCGGAATAAACGAGGCTAAAAAATTCATCTTGCGCTTTTTATCCCGTGAGGTTGATAACCACCATACCAACTTCAAGGATTATAAATCCCTTTTGCAGGAGATTATTCAGCAAAACCCCGATGAGCGCCTTTCGTATGCGGTTATCGGCGAAAGCGGTCCCGACCATGATAAGCGCTTCAAGGTTGAGCTGAAGCTGAATTCAAACGTTATTGCAACGGGAGAGGGAACAAGTAAGAAAAACGCCGAGCAAATGGCGGCAAGGCAGGCTCTTGAGCTGATGGGTGTTGAGCTATGAAAAAGGGTAATATAAGCATTTTCGTTCCCCATCTCGGCTGTCCGCAGCAATGCTCCTTTTGCAACCAGAAAACAATAACGGGTAAGGAAAAACAGCCTTCTCCAGACGAGGTTGTTTCTGCAATTGAAACAGCTCTTAAAAGAAAGGGCTATGAATACGAGCTTGCGTTTTTCGGCGGCTCCTTTACCGCAATAGACAGGGATTATATGAAAAGCCTGCTTGAAGCGGCATATCCCTATGTTGAAAACGGCTCGATTAAGGGAATAAGAATTTCAACCCGCCCCGATTGTATTGATAATGAGATACTTGGTATCCTTAAAGAATACGGCGTTTCATCAATTGAACTCGGCGCTCAAAGTATGGATGATGAGGTTCTTTTGGCAAATCTCAGAGGGCATACCTCAAAGGATGTTGAAAACGCTTCAAGGCTCATCAGGGAATACGGCTTTGAACTCGGACTTCAGATGATGACGGGGCTGTATAAGGACAGCGACGAAAAGGCGCTTGAAAGCGCAAGAAAGCTCATTGCGCTGAAACCGAAAACAGTAAGAATATACCCGACGGTTGTTTTAAAAGGAACCTATCTTGCAGAGCTTTATGAAAAAGAGGAATATAAGCCCCAGACGGTTGACGATGCGGCAAATCTCTGCACAAAGCTTCTTCCTCTTTTTGAAAACGCAGGAATAAAGGTTATCCGCCTTGGTCTTCATGCAAGCGGCGATATTAAAAAGAATATGGTTGCAGGCGCCTACCATGAAAGCTTCGGCGAGATTGTTGAGTCAAGAATAATGCTCAATAAAATTCTTGAATATCCCCCGGGAAGCTATGAAATATATGTTAATCCAAGGAGCGTTTCAAAGCTCAAGGGAAATCAGAAAAGAAATATCTACTTTCTCATTGAGGAAGGATACAATATAAAAATCGTTCAGTGCGATAAAATAAAGGTTGACGAAATAAAAGTAAGGTAATACATATGCTTTTAAGAACACTTGAAATGCAGGGATTCAAATCCTTCCCTGATAAAACAGAACTGAATTTCGGAAAGGGAATAACCGCTGTTGTCGGACCAAACGGCTCGGGAAAGAGTAATATCTCCGATGCTGTTCGCTGGGTTCTCGGCGAAACGAGTACAAAATCGCTTCGTGGCTCCAAGATGGAGGATGTTATTTTTGGCGGAACCTCAACAAGAAAGCCCCTCGGCTTTGCGCAGGTTGTTTTAACCCTTGATAATTCCGACGGCGCACTTAAGGATAAGGGCGAAATTGTAACGGTTTCACGCCGCTACTACCGCAGTGGTGAAAGCGAATACAAAATTGATGGCGAGGCTGTTCGCCGCAAGGATATCCACGAGCTATTTATGGATACGGGACTCGGTGCGGACGGCTATTCAATGGTTGGTCAGGGAAGAATTGACTCAATCATCTCCGCCAAGAATGAGGACAGACGTGAGCTTTTTGAAGAGGCTGCGGGCATTTCCCGTTTCCGTCATAAGAGACGTGATTCGGAAAGAAGGCTTGAACAGGCTCAGGAAAACCTTGTTCGTCTGCTTGATATTCTCGGCGAGCTTGAAAGCCGTGTTAAGCCGCTTAAAACCCAGAGTGAAAAGGCAAAGAAATTCCTTGAATTTTCTGAGGAAAAGAAAACCCTTGAAATCGGCGTGTGGCTGAATAAGATAAACGCATTTACAAATAATCTTCGTGAGCAGGAGCATAAGCTTGATGCAGCGGGCGCTTCATATGAGGTTTGCGAAAAAGAGCTTGAAGCAATCGAAAAAGAAGCGCAGGAAATCTTTGCAAAAACCGCAGAGATCAATATGCTTATCGAGCAGAGCCGTCAGGGCAGCGCAGCTTTTGAAGAGGAAGCGCTCAGAAAGGACGGCGAAGCGAAGGTTTTAGCCGCAACCCTCAGCCATAACAATGAAACCATTGAAAGACTTCAGGGCGAAATTGATTCAAGCGGCGATGCAGGCGCTTCAATAGACGATGCAATAGATGAAAAGAATACCTTCATTCTTGAAAGCGAAATGCAGATTTCAAAGAAGAGGGAGGAGCTTCAGGCTGTTGCTGATGAGATAGACAGAGTTCAGAGCGATAACGAGGAGTTTTCACAGAGAAGCGTTCAGCTTAATCAGAGCATAACCTCTCTTACTCTTGCGCTTTCGGATTGCAAGGTTAAATGCTCCCAGGCGCTTTCTTCAATCGAGGAAATAAGAGCCCGCAGGGATACCATTGATGAGAGCATTGCCTCCTGCGAAAAGGATATAAGCGCTGCCGAGGCTGTTAAAAAGGAAAGCGAGGAAAACCTCGATTTTCTTCAGGAGCGCATAGATGAATATGAAAATTCTATGCAGGGCTGGCAGCTCAAGCTCAAAACAAAAACCGAAAAGGCTGAAAAGCTCAGGGGCGAGGTTGAAGCCCTTGAAAGAAAGCTCTCCGAAAAGCAGTCAAAGGCAAGAATGCTTTCCGACCTTGAAAAGAATATGGAGGGCTATTCGGGAGCGGTTAAGGCTGTTATCAAGCAGGCTGATGCAAAGGCGCTTTCGGGCGTTCACGGAGTTTTATCAAAGCTTATTTCCGTTTCAAACGAGTATTCAAACGCTGTTGAGGTTGCTTTGGGAGCGGCAATGCAGAACGTTGTTGTTTCCAGTGAAAGTGATGCAAAGCGAGCTATTAATTTCTTAAAGCAGAATAATCACGGCAGAGCAACCTTCCTTCCCATATCTGCAATTAAGCCAAGGGATATCGATGAAAAGGACCTTGATGATAATTTCGGATTTGTTGATATTGCTTCAAATCTTGTTGAATGCGATGCGCAGTACAAGGATATTGTTTCAAATCTTCTCGGCAGGGTTATTATTGCCGAGGATATAGACTGCGCTATCGGCATTTCCAAGAGATATAAAAACAGATATAAAATCGTTACCCTCGACGGTCAGGTTATGAACCCCGGCGGTTCAATGACGGGCGGAAGCCGTTCAAAGGGCGCAGGAGTTTTATCCCGTGCCAATCTCATTGAAGAACTGAATGCCGAGGCTGAGAAAATTGAAAAAGAGCTTGAGGAGCTTTCAAAGAGCTTCAAGCTTGCAATCGAGGATGCAAACAAGGCAGCCGCTGATGTTCAGGGCGCAGATGCCGATATCAGAAATGCCAAGGAAGAGCTTATAAGAGCTCAGGGCGATGATAAACTTCTCGGCGACAGAATTAATTCACTCACCGAGCAGAAGGCTTCGCTTCTTGCTGAAAAGGAAAATTCCGATTCAAGAATACTTCTATTTGAAGAGGCAAATAAAAGAGCAAGCGAGGAAGCAAGAGGCATTCAGGAGCAGATTAATACTGCTGAAAAAGAGCTTTCCGATATTTCAAGCGGCGCTGATGAGCTTACTGCCAAGCGTGAGGAATTCAGAACAAAGATGGGCGAGATTAACCTTGAAATTGTTACTCTTGCCAAGGATTGCGAGGCAGCAAAGATTGCAATAGAGGAGCTTGAACTCAGAAAGAGCACCCAGAGCTCCAGAATTAAAACCATAAGCGATGAAATTGAAGAGATAAACGCTAAAAACGATGCGCTCAGACTCTCAATTGCAGATTTTGAAAACGAGGCTGCGGCTCTTCGTGAAAAGGCAAAGGGAAGCGAT
>CAMYWU010000059.1 GCA_947302895.1 uncultured Clostridia bacterium
CACCGCAAGCGGTCCCCCTCCCTTTACAAGGGAGGCAAATATGTTTCTCGCTGCGTTCGGTCAATTATTATTCTATTGGTTTTAAGTTTTTAAGACTGAAATCAAGAATGGGTGCGCTGTGGGTTAAAGCTCCGCAGGAAACAAAATCAACGCCAACCTCGGCAATTTCCTTAAGTCTTTCCTTGGTTACGTTTCCGCTGCACTCGGTCTGAGCTTTGCCGTTTATCATTTTAACAGCGCTTCTCATTGTTTCATTATCCATATTATCAAGCATAATGATATCCGCACCTGCGTCAAGCGCCTCCTGAACCTGCTCAAGAGTTTCGGTTTCAATTTCAATCTTGCGAACAAAGGGCGCATAATCCTTTGCCATTTTGATTGCGGCAGTTATTGAGCCCGCTGCGCCGATATGGTTATCCTTAAGCAAAACGCCGTCCGAAAGATTATATCTGTGGTTCGTTGCGCCTCCAACCTTAACAGCGTGCTTTTCAAAGGGGCGCATATTCGGGGTTGTTTTTCTTGTGTCGAGCAAAACGGTTTTGTAGCCCTCAAGCTCGTCCATATATTCCCTTGTCATCGTTGCAATACCGCTCATACGCTGGAGATAGTTTAGCGCCGTTCTCTCGCCGCTGAGAAGCGCCTTGATATCGCCATAAATAACACCGATCAAATCGCCCTTTTCGATTTTATCGCCGTCTTTAAATTCGGTTTCAAAATAGCTGTTTTCATCAAGCAGCCTGAAAGTGCGGACAAAAACATCAAGTCCGCAGAGGATTCCGCTCTGCTTACAGATGAGCTGAGCTTTTCCGTTTTTATCCTCGGGCATAACTGCGTTTGTTGAAACATCCTCCGAGGTTATATCCTCTTTAAGAGTGTTGATAATATAATCATCAACATTAACCTTCATTGTTACACCATTTAGCATAGAAATCCTCATCCTTTCTTCTGATTTCATTTAAAATAAGCTCCCTGAATTCCTTTTCCCTTTCCTCTTTTCCCGGATAGGATTTAAGGTCAACATCGGGGAATTTATCATCCTTAACCGATTTATCAACTGCAATCATTTCCGCCGCTCTCTGAGCAAAAACAAGGCTTTCAAGAAGCGAATTTGATGCAAGACGGTTTTTGCCGTGAACTCCGTTGCAGGCAGTTTCGCCAACTGCATAGAGATATTTCATCGAGGTTGCGCCATTTGTATCGGTTTTAACGCCGCCCATCATATAATGCTGGGCAGGAGTTACGGGAACAGCATCCTTTGTTATATCGTATCCCTCATCCATACAAGCCTCAAAGATATTCGGGAAACGCTCCCTTGCTTCCTCGCTTGTCATATTCGGAAGGGTTAAATAAACATGGTCGGTGCCGAATTTCTTCATCTCTTCAACTATTGCGTTTGTAACAACATCACGGGGCTGAAGCTCATCGGTGAAGCGCTCGCCCTTTTCGTTGAGAAGGATTGCGCCCTCGCCTCGAACGCTTTCGCTGATAAGGAAGCGTCTGCCCTTCTTTTTGCTGTAAAGCGTTGTCGGGTGAATCTGGATGTAGTTCATATCCTGAAGCTCAACGCCGTGCTTTAAGCTCAAAGCAAAAGAATCGCCCGTTATGTGGGGAAAATTGGTTGAATTAAGGAATAATCCGCCGATTCCGCCCGTTGCAAGAACAACATTTCTTGCAATAATAGCGCCGCTTTCGCCGAAATCATCCTGGCAGACAATTCCGTAGCACTCATTATTCTTTTCAATAAAATCAATCATCGTTGTTTGCTCAACGAAGGTTATATTGCTTCTCTGTTTTGCGATATAGAGCAGTCTGTCCGTAATCTGTTTGCCTGTTTCATCCTTATAATGAAGAATGCGGTTCTGACGGTGGGCGCCCTCCCTTGTATAGTCATACTCTCCGCCGTCCTCGGTATCAAACTGAACGCCGAGGTCAATAAGGGTCTGGATAACATCCTGGGAGTTTTCTATCATAACTCTGACTGCTTCGGGGTTGTTTTCATAATGACCCGCCTTCATTGTATCCTCAAAATAGCAATCAAAATCATCAATGCTTTTCAAAACGCAAACTCCGCCCTGAGCAAGATAGGAATCCGCATCCTTCAAGTCCTCTTTTGTTATAAGAAGAATGTCCTTATTTTTTGGCAAACAAAGCGCTGTGTAAAGACCTGCAACGCCCGAGCCGACTATAACCGTATCCGTATAAATATAGTTTTCCTTTTTCATATGCCTTACCAAATATATAAAAGTATATAATAATATAAATAAAATATATATTCTTTTTCATTTAAAGTCAATAGATATCTTATTAACACGAGATAAACTATAGTCTAAAATTATAAATATTAACGCCGAAAGCTATTGACAAAGCTGTAAGAATGTGTTACTTTTTTGTTACTGATTTAAACAACAATATTTTGATAAATTCCTGCGCATTTTTAACTTTATACAAGATGTTGTATTCGTTTTAAAAGTTGCGCTAATATTTTGTTGTTTTTTAAAAATTACATTTTGGATAAAATAAGCATGGTTTTATTTATTTCAAATGCTTTTTTTGATATAATGCATAAGGTGTTATGCCATACATAAATTTGAGTTTTAATTAAATACTAATTTAAGATATATCCCATCAGGGGGAGAAAAAATGGAAAATTTTGTTGTTACAGGCGGCCACGAGCTGTTTGGCGAAGTAAATATAAGCGGAGCAAAGAATGCCGCAGTTGCAATCATACCTGCCGCCATTCTTGCAAACGATAAGGTTACAATTGAAAATATTCCTCAGATAAGCGATGTTAAGCTCATTATTGAAATTCTCAGCACAATGGGCGCAGATGTGAAGCTTATCAATAAGAATACAATTGAAATTGATACCTCACATATAAATTATCAGACTGTTGGCTACGACCTTGCCTCACATTTCAGAGCAAGCTATTATCTCATCGGCGCAATGCTCGGAAGATTTAAGAAGGCAGAGGTTGCAATGCCCGGCGGATGTAATTTCGGAGTTCGTCCGATTGATTTACACATCAAGGGTTTTGAGATGCTCGGAGCGGATGTTGATATTATCGACGGTATGGTTTGCGCAAACGCAAGCAAGCTTGTCGGAGCTTCAATTTATATGGATACTGTTTCTGTTGGCGCAACAATAAATGTTATGCTTGCCGCAGTTCTTGCAAGGGGCAGAACAATTATTGAAAATGCTGCTAAGGAGCCCCATATAGTTGACCTTGCAAACTTCCTCAACTCAATGGGCGCAAATGTTAGAGGCGCAGGAACGGACGTTATCCGTATTGACGGCGTTGAGAAAATGCACGGCTGCACATATTCAATCATTCCCGACCAGATTGAAGCAGGAACATATATGGTTGCAGCGGCTGCATGCGGCGGCGACGTTCTTGTTAAAAATGTTATTCCAAAGCACCTTGAATCAATCAGCGCAAAGCTTATTGAGGCTGGCGCAGAGATTATTGAATACGACGATGCGGTTCGTGTAACACGCTTTAAGCCGCTCAATAAGTGCAACGTTAAAACAATGCCCCACCCCGGCTTCCCAACTGATATGCAGCCCCAGATTGCGGTTCTTCTTTCAATTGCAAACGGAACAAGCATTCTTTCCGAAAGCGTTTGGGACAACCGTTTTCAGTATGTTGGCCAGCTTCTCAGAATGGGCGCAAACATTCAGGTTGACGGCAAAACGGCGGTTATTGAAGGCGTTAGCAGATTAACGGGCGTTAACGTTAAGGCAACAGACCTCAGAGCAGGCGCAGCAATGATTATTGCAGGCCTGGTTGCAGAGGGCTCAACAATAGTTGAAAACATCAACTATATTGACCGTGGATATGAGGATGTTGTTGTTAAATTCACAGCTCTCGGCGCAGATATCAAGCGAGTTGAAGTAAAAGAAAAAGAAGCAATCCCCTCAGCAGGATAAAACAAATAAAAACAGCGGTTGCTGATTATCGGCAACCGCATTATTTTTGAATGGAATTATATTATGGCAAAAGTATGTCAGCTCTTTTCGGGGAGCAGCGGAAATTCAATATTCATATCATATAAGGATACAAAAATCCTTGTTGATGCAGGAGTGAGCAACAAAAGAATCTGCACAGCGCTTGATGAAATCGGCGAGAGCGCTGATGAGCTTTCTGCAATCTTTATAACACACGAACACATCGACCATACAAGCGGTCTTCGTGTTTTAGCTTCACGCCATAACATCCCCGTTTTTGCCCACAGCGCTGTTATTGATAAAATGATAAGCGAAAACATAATAAACGACAAGGTTGATATTCATCCTATTGAAAGCAATATGGAGCTTGGGGGATGCGAAATTCTTCCCTTTGCGCTTAGCCACGACAGCGTATCCTGCCACGGATACCGCTTCAATCTTGCAAACGGAAGAAGCATAGGAATCTGCACCGATACGGGATATGTTACAAATGAAGCAAGGCAAACCCTTTGCGGAAGCGATTTGGTTTTTCTTGAATCAAACCACGAAGTAACAATGCTTCAAAACGGTTCCTATCCCTATTATCTTAAAAAACGAATACTCGGCGATTTCGGTCATCTTTCAAACTACGCAAGCAGTCAGTTTGCAAAGGAGCTTGTTTCAAGCGGAACAACAAGGCTTGTTTTAGCTCATTTAAGCCGTGAAAACAATCTTCCCGAAATTGCAAGGCAAACCGCACTCAGTGCCCTTCTTGACGAGGGCTTTGAGGAAAACAGGGACTACAGATTATACATAAGCGCCCCTATCAACGACGAAAAGGCTATTTCTCTATGATAAAGATAAATATTATTGCCGTTGGCAAGCTTAAGGAAAGCTATCTTTGCGATGCCTGCGCTGAATATCTAAAGCGCCTTAAAGCATTTGCAAAAACCGAAATAATTGAAATTGGCGAATATCGCTGCTCGGATAACCCCTCACCCTCCGAAATTAAAACGGTTATTGAAAAGGAGGGCGAAATAATTCTTTCAAAAATACCGAAGGGTTCTTTTGTTATTCCGATGTGTATTGAGGGAAAACAGCTTTCAAGCGAGGATTTTTCTTCAAAACTAAGCGAGGTTATGCTTGGCGGCTGCGGTGAATTTACCTTCATTATCGGCGGCTCCTTCGGGCTGAGCGATAAGGTTAAGCAAGCGGGAAATTTAAAGCTCTCCTTCGGAAAAATAACCCTCCCCCATCAGCTTATGCGAGTTGTTTTATTGGAGCAGATATACAGAGCGTTTTCAATAATGAATAATTCAAAATATCACAAATAGGGCAAAGCCTATTTGTGATATTTTCGTTTTTATGGTATTTAATTATAATGCTAAGAGGATTGCATTTCAGTTATCAAAATACATTGAATATTCAATATCGCTTGCCATTGAAAAAGCACCGTCAGTGCCAACAATAATATGGTCGTTAACATTGGTTTTAACCTTGCGGCAAAGATTGATAATTTCAAGAGTAAAACCAATATCTGAGTTAGAGGGTCTGTTTTTTCCGCTGGGATGATTGTACGCAAGAATTATGTTTGAAGCAGTGTCCTTAAAAACGCACTCCAACACTTTGTAGGGCTCAACGCTTGCAGCGCTTGAGCTGCCCTGCGAAACATCGTTAACCGCAATAACATTAAGGCTGTTATCAAGGGTTATAACAATAACCTTTTCCCTTGTCTGCCCCGAAAGCTCGTTTTCAACGAATTTCATTGATTTAGCCGAAGAGTCGAGCTTCTTTATATTCTTGTTTTTGTTCTTGTCGATTCTGATTTCGATATTGTGAAAAAGATTAATAAGGATTGCGGTGTTTTCGCCAACTCCTTCAACCTTCATCAGCTCTTTAACATCCGCATCAAAAACAGCCTCAAGAGTTCCGAAGCGATTAATTAGGGCATATGAAATTTCTTTAACATCTTTTCTCGGGATTGCGTAGAAAAGCAATAGCTCCAAAACGTTTGAATCGCTCATTGAATCAAAGGAGTTTTTGAGATATGCTTTGCGAACTCTTTCCCTGTGGTGCTCTCTGTTTAACTCAGGCATAATAACCTCGATTATCTGAAACTGTTTGTGCTTTCATCATATTCAAAGCCTGCCGAGGCAAGCTTTTCTTCTATTTCTTCTCTGCTCTCGCCCATATCCTCGCAAAGCGCATCAAGGGATGAATAGCTGTCCCTGAGCTTCATATTGATAACGCCAAGAAGGATAAACGCATCCTGGGGTAATGCCATAATCTACCTCTTATAATTAAAATCGGGAATGCCTTCCCATCTGTTTTTAAAATAGTGCGCCGCAAGCTTCGGACGGCGGTCCCTGGTGAAAATACCCTTTTTGTTTCCGTCAACCCTCATTGTTCCCTGAACGGTCTGGAAATCCGCAAAATTCCAGGCTTGCTCGCCAACAACGAAAGGATATTTATCAAGAACTTCATTCATCGCTTTATAGTATTCAAGCTGAAATTCTTCGCTGAACATTGTTGAAGCGGCGCTGTGAATTCCCGAAACTGCGTCTGCGCCGTATTCGGTTATCATAAGCGGTTTTTTAAAGCTTTCAAAATGCTTCATTTCCTCGTTCATTGCCTGCTTTGCCGCATCTAAATCGCCGGGGAAAATATACCATCCATAATAGCGGTTTATGCAAATAACATCCATAGCCGCTGCAACCCTGTCTTTAACATAATCATTGTTGCATACAACGGTTGTAACAGGTCTGCTCTGGGGGTCGCATTTATGGGCAAGCTCATAAAGCGGCATAAAATAATCATATGCTTTTTCGCTTACTGAGTCGGGCTCGTTTGCAAGCGACCACATAACAATGCAGGGATGATTTTTATCCCTGTTAATCATATCGGCTAAAACCTGTTTGTGATATTCAAAGGTTTTATCGTAGCTTTTATCATTCAAGCCGACTGCGGGCGCTTCGGCGATAACTGCTATTCCCTCTTCATCGCAAAGGTTTAGCATTTCCTCGCTATATGGATAATGGGAGGTTCTGAATGAATTTGCATTAATCCATTTCATAAGCGAAATATCCTTAACATTCAGCGCCTCATCAATTCCCCTGCCGTGGGTTTCGCTGTCCTCATGCTTGCCGAAGCCTTTGAAATAGAAGGGCTTGCCGTTAATTAGGAAGCTATCTCCCTGTGTTTTAACCTCTCTGAAAGCAAATTTCTGATAATAGCAATCGTTTTCAAGGCGAACCCTTGCGGTATATAAAAATGGCTTGCCAATTTCCCATAAAACAGGGCTTTCAACATATAAATCCTCGCCTGCAAAGCCGCTTGCAAGAATTTCATCGCCGCTTAAAATATCAATTTTCGCTCTTTCGCCGCAGGAGGTTTTTGCATCAACCCTAACCCTGCCGCTGATATCGGCGCAAACAGTTATATCCTGAATATAGCTTTCATCGGTTGTGTATATGCAAACGCTTCGGTTTATTCCGCAGTAGTTAAAGAAATCAAAATTAGGATAGTTTTTATTCTTAAGCACTGTTTTTTTAACGCTTTCAAAATCGGGAAGCGAGGAGGAAAACATAGCGTGGTTCGTTTCATTTCCAACGGGAAGGGTTGAATAGTTTATTCTGTTATCAACCGCAACGCACAGCAGATTATCAACAGGCTTAATATCGTTTTGTATTTCAACTTCGAACGGAAGAAAACCGCCGCGGTGGCGAATAAGCTCTTTTCCGTTTAAATAAACAATACAGCTATGCGCAACTGCTCCGAAGCGCAAAACCGTTCTTTTGCCTGCTTCAATCGGAAGCGAAAAGCGTTTTTGATAATATGCCCAGCCATAGTGCTCATAAAATCTTTTATCAGCCTTCTGGTCGTTAAAAGATGCAGGAACATAAAGCCTTTCGGGATTTTTCAAAGGCTCCCTTAGGCATTGCTCATCAAGCTCTTCGCCGCCAAGCAAAAAGCTCCATATTCCGTCAAGGCTTATTTTAAGCCTTTTTTCATTTAACTGCGGATATAACATATTATCACCTTTTCAAATTGTGATTTATCGGGGAGTCGTAAATGACACAGGGGGACACACCGTCTGC
>CAMYWU010000060.1 GCA_947302895.1 uncultured Clostridia bacterium
GAAGAGGGCGAGGAAGAGGATGAGTCCGACCTGCCCCAGACTCCTGCGGGAAGGCTTATAAGAGCAATTTCAAAATACGAAAAGAAGATGAACGGCACTGTTTATTACGATATGGCTGATGCATATGATGCGTATGTTAAGGCAAATCAGGCATATGATGCGTATAAATACGGTAATTCCGATATCGACCTTGACACCTATGCCGTATCCCTCCTTGAAAAAACCGAAGCTCTCGAAAAATGGGAATACAGTGTGGATACAGTAACTCCTTATTTTGACGGAGATACAGGCGATAACAGCGCATATGCCGAAAACGGCGTTGCAAATGTTTTATATTGGGGAAGCCCCTATGAAAACGACGGCGCAAAATTCTCAAACGAAACCGCCGACTGCGTTATTGAGCTCTGGTATCCTATGAACACCGTTCTTCTTTTAGACGGAATAAAAACTCCCGCAATGCCCATATTGGGTATGGCAAAAAGGGATACCTCGAGCACAAGATATGTTTATCAGCTCTATCCCTGCGCTTCGGCAAACGATATGTCAAACAGCGAGAATTTCAAGCTCGGAACTTCGAACGATACACGCTGGTTCGGTTCAAACGGAAAAACCCACAGAACTCATAACTGGATATGGACCGTTAATCAGAAGGAAGGCGAGAATGTAGGCTACATAAAGGGCGAAGCAGGCGCAACTGCAACGGATACCCGTCTGTATCTTTCAAGAAACGACGGTATGTTTGGAGCGGGCGCAATAAACTATTGGGCTTCCTTTGCAAACACTCTTCGTTTCAAAGGCAATCAAAGCGAATATGTTAAATCCTATACTGTTGACTGGTATGGCGTTTCGGGTAATGATATAAGCGATTTCAGGGTTATGAGCCCCTCGAATCAGATTCATATTGTTAATATAAAACCGCTTCTTGAAAGAATGGACAGCCCTTCAAATATGGCATATCTTTCCCTTTCGGAAAACAGCTATACCCAGGGCGGATTAAAGGAAATCCTTGAAGCATACGACAGGGCAACAATTGTTAATCCCGGTATTTATGATTATGGCGATACCTCAAATCTCAGCCGAATTGCTTTGGATATTGAAAACGCCTGCAATGCGCTTGATAATGCAAGCGTAAGCGCTGATAAATCGGGCTATACGAGCCTGAGAAAAGCGATTTCTTCAAAAAAGAAGATATATGAAGCAGGCGATGAGGGCTATAAGGCTGAATCCTGGAGCGAATTTTCCGCTATATATAACGAGGCGGTAAGGATATTTGCCGATGTTCCCCAAACGGGCTACAACAGCGATACCGACGATAAGGCAACTGCTCAGTATGCAGGCGAGGTTGCAGCGTATCTGAATAGCTTTGAGCTTGAAACTATCTATGATAAGGTTGATACAAGCGAGCTTGAAATTGAAGCAGATTATGCCATAGCAAACAGCTCTGTTTTTACAGCGGATTCCTATGCTCTTTCAAATATTGAAAGCGTTGTTTCGGCGGCTAAGGCTGCTGTCTGGGAAGATGAGGATAACTATCCCAACGCAAAATTCAAGCTCAATCTCAGTGACGAAAACGGCGAAATTGTTTTACAGCAGATAAACCATGTTAAAGAGGCGATTTATGCGCTGAGGATAGATAAGAATGCAACAGTAGCTTCGCTTGATGATAAATCAATGAATTTTGCTGTTGCCTGGTCTGAAAACTATTCCTCGGAGGACTACGGCAACCATGCCGAGCTTGCTTCTGCGGTTGCGGCGGCAAATGCCTTTGTTGTTACCGTAAACAATGCAACAAAGGGCTGTATTGAAAACAAAATCAGCGAGTATAAGGAAAAAACCAGAGCGATAATAAATGCAATTAATCTTCTCAGACCTGCGTTTGATAAGATAACAAACGGAACCTGGGGAAGCTATACTGCGGATGATGCAACGATGGTTAAATCAACCGAGGATAACGACGACAGATGGACTCTTAATTTTATCAGAAATAATAATGTTGTTGTTTTCAGAACGGAATATGCGCCGTTTACTATTGATTTGGGCGGAGCAAAGCTTGTCTGGTATTCGGGCGATAAGGACCACGACGGACATCTTGATACAATTAATATTTATGATGTCAGCGAGGATAATGCAGTTGGCGAGATACTTTCGGGAACAAGGCAGTATAAGATTTTCGGAAGTCTTGACGGCGTTTCGATTGAGGATAGAGCCTCCCAGTATCCCGGTATGCTCTCAGCTTCAACCGAGGAAAACAGCACCTATAAAATTAAAAATCTAACAGTCAGCTATTCCTCTGCGGACAGGCTCGGCAGGGATATGGACGGCTTTGATGTTTATGATAATTCCTTCTTGTTTGATGAGGTTCTTTCCTCAACTCAGGGCTGTGAATATAACGACCTTAAGGGCGTTGTTTCCGCACGCCACGGTAATACGGATATAAACGCTCAGTTTACAGTTTCCATACCAAAAGAGGGCAAGAAAACCCTTTCAGCTTCAACTCTTCCGAAAATGACGGAGCACACCCTCGAATCAAATATCGGAATGGTTTATTACTGGAAATACACCAATACTTCAATATTATGGCACGGCTATTCCCACGATAGAAACGCCTATACACAGACAACTTATGTTATGAATATCGCACCGTTGATAGAGCTTATCAACAGATGCAGGGAGTATGAGGATAAGGAGAAGATATACCAGATTGAATCCTGGAATAACTTCGCATCAGCGCTCTCATCTGCAAGGGGCAATATGAACTACGGCGATATGACCGCGGATGATATTGAAGCAGCTTGCCAGACGAGATATACAAATCTATGGAATGCGTTTGAAACTCTTAAAGCCTCACCTGCAGCGAATAACGAAAGCATTCATACTGCGGTTGAAGCGGATGAAAATGTTGGCAATATCTTCAAGGCAGATAACAGGGACGGAAGATGGAGCCAGAGCAGATGGAATACGTTTAAACAGGCGTATCTTGAAGCAGCAGGAGCAATAGAGCAGGAGGGTAAGTATTCGGATTACAACGTCAGAAATTATGATGAAAGCGAACAGGGGGCAATTGATGAAATAGCCTCTGCATTAACAACGGCGTATAACGAGCTTATCACATATGGTTGCCATGCTGATTTCAGTCCCGTGTATAACGCAGCAGTAACAGCGCTTGAGGATAATCTGTATACAGTATCATCGCTTGAAGCGCTCAAAGCAGAGCTTAAGAATGCTGATAAATATCCTTATCTCAATATGGAGGAGGAAAACAAAGCTTCAATATATGCAGAACAGAATATTGTTGATGAAATACTTTCAGAAGCAAATGCAATAACTGAGGCATTTAATACTATTCCTGTTCAAAAGAATTCGTATGTTGATGAAAGTGCGCTTGAAGCTGCAAAGATAGTTGCAAAGGCTCAGATTAAAGACCCTGATGCATATTCAAATATTGATGAAATCAAAGCGCTGATTGATGCTGCTGATAATTCAGAGAATGTTACTGTGTTTGATGATTACATCGTTGCAGGCGTTAAGTATGCAAGCGTTGAAGAAATCAACGCAGCAGTTTCAGCATTGCTCAGCGGACTTGCCACGAAGTCCTATACTGTTTCGGTTGTTGATGAAAACGGAAAAGCAATTAATGCTTCCTTCAGGGATATGGAAGGCAATGTTATTGAATCGGAAAACGGTATTGCTGCAATCGACTATGGAACAAGAGTAACGGTTTATTCTCCTGATAATGAGGATGTTGATTGGTTCTATAGTTATTCGTCAAATACAGTCAGCCAAACCGCTTCAAAATACTATACAACGGATAAATGGATGAACTTAACTGTTAAGGGTGATACAGTATTAACCCTCAAGAGCGCAGCAACTCAGGCAGAAACCGTTAAGATAAGCTATGTAAACGCATTAACAGGCAAAACCTTTGCTGTTGATTATGCATCAAAGGGAGAGGAATATGAGTTCCGGAATGCTCCCATTCTTGCATACTATACCTTTGCAGGATATGCGCTTGAAGCAGACAGCGAGGAATATGTATCATCAATAACTCCGGATGGGGATACAGTTGTTTTTGCAAAATATACCTTTGATACGGATAAGGATTATTTCACAGTATATATCGGTAATATTAACGGCGGTGTAACAACAACGCAGTATTTGCCCGAGGACCTTGAGTATAACGACCTGGTTGAGTTCACTCTTGGAGACGGAACCTATGGCGGAGAAGACAGCGGACTGTATCAGTCGGGAAAGAAGAACGGACAGTATAGGATAAACGGAGAAACCTATTCACTTCCGGGAACAGCAAAGAACCCGATGAAATACACGTCAGATGAAATCTATGCCTGGGCAGTTGTCAAAGAGGATGATATGGAAGTATGGGATGAATACAGAGGCGAAGCTTCACAATCGGAATATCTTCCCGATGTTGAAAAGATAGTAATGTATGGAGAAAGCTATAGCTTCAGAGTATGTGAGGATGTATATGTAATACCATACAGCCAAGAGGAATTTGATGAAGCAGTTGGAGCAGGGTTAATTCAAGGCGTTTCAACAGAGGTTAAAGCTGCAGTTTATGTAAATGATAAAATACAAAACGAAACAGGCGGACAGAAGATAACAATGATAGGCAACTTTACTATGCCACCGGGGGATTACACGCTTGTTGAAGCAGGAATGATATTCAAGGCAACAACAAACGGGGTAATACCATCAGAGGATTTAACGCTTGGCAATGTTGGAACAAACGGGGTTTCAAGAATGAAATCAAGCCAGCACACGGCGGGAAATCAGTTTGTTATATCTGTAACGACAAAGAAGTTCATCGGAACGAATACAACGATAACAGCAATGTACAGGGCGTATATGATATATACTGACTCAAGCAAACAGTATGTTGTTTATTCCGATGCGGCAACGGATTCGGCATTAATCGAATAACCAAAAGAGGAGGGCTTCAAGCCCTCCTTTTCAAATGATAACAGGGGTCAGACCCCTGTTATCATTTAGGAATACCGCCACGAAAATCAAGTAATATAGACAATCTATTAGCGATAACAGGGGTCAGACCCCTGTTATC
Organism: uncultured Clostridia bacterium; assembly: GCA_947302895.1. Classification (GTDB taxonomy): domain Bacteria; phylum Bacillota; class Clostridia; order Oscillospirales; family Acutalibacteraceae; genus Eubacterium_R. The sequence continues at coordinate 5,078 of CAMYWU010000060.1, forward strand.
ATCCTGTTATCGTTTTTGTGCTGATGAACAGGTGCTTTTTTATTATCTTGACTGTTTACTTAATTTGTATTATTATAAATATGGATTAGTTTAAACTAATATCGGATTTTTCAATACCACGGAGAGTGAGAATATGTTTAAGCTTTTAAAGAAAACGGCGGCTGTTTTGCTGTGTGCGGTTATTTCGATAAGCGCAATGCCTTTTGTTGCGCTTGCCGATGATTCGCTGAGTGCGCTTGAGGGGGCAATTGCTTCCTATGAAGACAAAATGGACGGAACAATTTATCTTGATATGACCGAGGCGTATGATGCATATGTTGAAGCAAATAAGGCGCTTGATGCATATAAATTTGGCAGCGCTTCAATTGATTTGAGCTCATATACCTCAAATCTTATTTCAAAAACAAACGCAATGAGCATTTGGAAGCAGAAATATGCTCCGAAGTTTATTGATGTTATCTCAACGGGTAATCAGGCTTTCCCCGATGACAGCACGGGGGATACCGATTTGCTTCGTTTTCATCAGTATTACTGCCAGAATGTTCTTGCCTGGAAGAGAGCGGATGAGAGCAGGGGAAGCAAGGTTTCGGGCGGCGCAATAGGAAGCACAAGCATTGAGCTTTGGTGTTATCCCGATGTTGTTTTACTTGTTGATGACAGCGGAAATGCTCCGCAGTTCCCGATTCTTGCAATGGCTATGAAAAATGCTTATAACAGCACAAGATGGCTCTGGCAGCTCTATCCCTCAAAATCACTTGAGGATAATTCAAATAATAATGATTTCAGATTAACCGATAACTGGCATGCTTCAAATACTTATTATTGGAGCAACAGAAACTATAACTGGACCTGGACCATGGGCCTTTCAATGGGAAACGCTGTTCAGGAGGAGGATAACGGCGAAGGAAATATGGGATTTGCAATGGGTCAGGCAGGAGCTGTAAGCCAGACCTACAGAACCCGTTTGTACTATGATAACAGATGGATATCAATGGGTAATGTTGTTAAATTCATCGGCACATTCGACGGCTATTCAAAAGACTACGACAGCATTCCGTTTTATCGTAATTCGGGCGAAAACGCAGGGGATGAAACAGGATATATCAACGCAACATATCCCATACACGTTATTAAATATGAGCCCCTTCTAAGAACAATGAAGGAAACAAAACGGCCCTTGCTTCAAATTGAGCCGAATAGCTATACTCAGGGCGGCTTAAGGGATGTTCTTGAGGCATATGATGAAGCAACAAATGTTGACCCTGTCAGCGCCAACTATGATGATAATCTTGTTAATGTTGAATTAATGGGAAACGCCATTAAGGCAGCTGATGAGGCGCTTATCGCTGCAACTGCGGTTGCTGATACAAGCGGCTATGCAAACCTCAGAAAAGCAATAACAGCTAAAAGCGTCGTTTATGAGGAAGGAAGCGAAGGCTACAGACCTAAATCCTGGGAGGATTTTGCATCCGCCTATGAGGCTTCAAAGGCGTTTTTCGCAAGTGTTCAGAAAACGGGATATAATAGCTCAACCGATGAGCAGGCAACAAGCGAATATGCCCAAAGGCTTGCAGATTATCTTAATAATTTTGAGCTTGAAACAATATATGATAAGGTTGATACAACCGAGCTTGAAATGCTTATTGAAGAAGCAAACGATGCAATCTCCAACTGCTCGATGTTTACCGGGCAATCGTTTATCGCTTCCGATATTGAAACAGTTAGCAATAACGCAAAAGCGGCTATCTGGGGCGCTGTTGAAAACTATCCCTATGCAAAGAATAAGCTTGAATTAAGCGATGCAAACACAGCGTTGGTTGAAGCGCAGTGCATATTGCTAAGGGATGCGATATATACGCTCAGAATTGATAAAACAACTATTGTTGCATCTGCTGATGATAATTCAATGGTATCGGCGCTTGCTCTTGCTGAAAAGTATTCCTCCGAGGAATACGGAAACTATTCCGAGCTTGCTTCTGCAATAAATGCGGCAAACAGCTTTGTTGCAACGGTTAATAATATAACATCAAATTGCGTGTTCAACAAAATATCGGAATATAAAGAAAAGGTTAGGGCAATAATCACCGCAATAAATACCCTTCGTCCTGCGTTCGACAGGATAACGAACGGAACCTTTGGCAGTATGACAAGGAATTTCCCAACAATAGTTCGCTCAACGGGGGATGCAAGCGGAGGTCCGAGATGGACTCTGAATTTCGTAAGAAACAATAATGTTGTTGTTTTCAGAACAGAATATACCCCGATGCAAATTGATTTGGGAGGAGCAACCTTTGAATGGTATTCAAAGGATTATGATTACGATGCTCATCTTGATACAATAAATATCTATGATGAGAGCGAGGATAATCAGATTGGTGAGCTTGTAACCTCGTGGTCAACAACTCCGTTTAACCCGAGCAGCGTTAATATTCTAAGCGATGCCGATAAATATCCGGGGATGCTTTCCGCTTCGACTGAGGAAAACGGAACATATGCGCTCAGAAATTTAACTGTTAGTTCATCGAGTGCAAGTAAGCTTGCCTGCGATATGAACGGCGCTGCCGTAACGGATACCTCGTTTATAGTTGATGAGCTGCTCTCCTCAACCCAGGGCGAAAGCAGCGATAAGCCGATGGGAACGGTTGTAACAAATAGGGGAACTGCATATATAAATGCTCAGTTTACTCTTTCTGTTCCAAAAGAAGCAAAGAAAACTCTTTCAGAAACAACGCTTCCCCAGATAACCGAGCATACCCTTTCTTCAAATCTTGGAATGGTATACTATTGGAAATATACTAAAAACACTATTCGTTGGCAGGGTTATTCCCACGACAGAGTTCCGTATAACCAAACAACCTACATAATGAACATCGCACCGTTGATAGAGCTTATCAACAGATGCAGGGAGTATGAGGATAAGGAGA
>CAMYWU010000061.1 GCA_947302895.1 uncultured Clostridia bacterium
GCACAAATTGCGGAAAGCCGAAGCCTGAAAGCGACAGATGGTTCTGCTCCGAATGCGGAAGCGAAAACCACGGCAAATTCTGCACCAACTGCGGAAAACCCAGAGGATAAGTGATCCGTGGTTCGTGGTCAGTGAACAGTAATGTACAAATGGGGTTGCACCCCATTTGTACATTTTTAAAAGGAGATAATAATGGCAGAATTATTTGAATATAAATGCCCGAACTGCGGCGGAGCCATTGAATTTGATACCGCTTCTCAGAAGATGAAATGTCCTTATTGCGACAGCGAATTTGATGTTGAAGCGCTCAAAAATATGGATAACCGCCTCAGCGAGCAAAAGCCCGATGAGTTCACCTGGGAAAAGGGCGGGCAGAAGAACTGGGATGAAAATGAAGAGGAAAAGATGTGTCTTTTCGTCTGCAAATCCTGCGGCGGCGAGATTGTTGCCGATGAAAATACAGCGGCAACCGAATGCCCGTATTGCAATAATCCCGTTGTTATGTCGGGCAGACTGAGCGGAACGCTTAAACCCGATTATGTTATTCCGTTCAAGCTCGATAAAAATATGGCAAAGCAAACGCTTAAAGCATATACGAAGAAAAAGAAATTTGCTCCGAACCTCTTTAAAACAGAAAACAAGCTTGAGGAAATCAAGGGAATATATGTTCCTTTCTGGCTTTTTGATTCGGATGCAACAGCAAATGTTAATTTCAAAGCAACCCGAACAACACATTGGAGCGATAAAAAATACCGCTATACAAAAACGGATTACTTTGATGTTTTCAGAAGCGGAAATATGCGCTTTCAGAATATTCCTGTTGACGGCTCTTCAAAAATGGCGGATGATTTAATGGAATCAATCGAGCCCTTCGATTTCGGCGAGGCAGTTGATTTCCAGACCGCATATCTTTCGGGCTTTCTTGCTGATAAATATGATGTTTCAATGGAAAACAGCATTGAAAGGGCAAACCAGAGAATAAAGTCGAGCTGCGAGGAAACCCTCAGAACAACCGTTTCGGGCTTTGAAACGGTTTCAACAGAGGGAAGCTCCGTCTGGGTTTCAAACGGCGTTGCAAAATATGCGCTCTATCCCGTATGGATTATGAATACGGTTTATAAGGGCGAGCGTTTAACCTTTGCAATGAACGGCCAGACGGGCAAGCTCGTTGGCAATATCCCCGTAAGCAAGGCAAAGCTGGCGGCGCTCTTTGCGGCTTTATCGATAATCGGAACTCCGATTATAACCCTTATAGTCGGTTTAATCGGGTTGTTTGATTAGGGGGTGCTGAAATGAAAAACAGATTAATTGGTTTATTATCATCGGCGCTTCTTATTATATTAATGCTTCTGCCGTTTTCGGCAAATGCGCAGAGCAGATATGTTATAGATAATGCTGATTTGATGACTCAGGAACAGGAAGCAGCGCTTTCAAACGTGCTTGAGGCGCTTTCGGCGCAATACGGTTTTGATGCGGTTGCGCTTTCGGTTAACACTCTCGACGGCAAAACGCCCATGGAATATGCCGATGATTATTATGATTATAATGGCTATAAAGAGGACGGATGCCTGTTTTTAATAAGTATGGAGGACCGTGATTGGTGGATTTCAACCAAGGGCTTTGGTATAACCGCTATAACTGATTACGGAATTAAAGTTATTGAAAGCGAGGTTGTTCCATATCTCAGCAGCGGCGATTACTTCGGGGGATATCAGGAATATGCTTCATTAGTTGCAAGCTTTGTTGTTGAAGCAAAAAACGGCACGCCGTATGATACCAATCATGAATATACCAACAGCAGCGGCTATACATATAGCAACAACAGCAGTGATTACAGTGATGAAGAAGATGGCGATTTTGCTGTTGGTTCTCTGATTATTTCGTTTATTGTTGCAGTAATTATTGCTGCAATTATAGTCGGAATGGTTAAAAGCAGCTATAAGCCCGTTCGCTTTAAAGCAAGCGCACAGGATTATCTTGTTGACGGAAGTCTTAACGTTACGGGAAGCTATGAAAACTTCCTGTACAGCAACGTTAGCAAAACAGAAATTCAAAGCTCTTCCTCAAGCGGAGGCGGGAGCTCAACGCATTCCTCTTCCTCGGGCTCCAGCCACGGCGGCGGAGGAGGAAAATTTTAAAAGGTTGCCATTTGGCAACCTTTTAAAATTGTGATTTATCGCTGAGAAACACGCAGCGTTTTCCCGAAACATCGGGGACATTCCTCCGAAGGCGGTGTGTCCCCGTGTTTTGGCAACGCAGCGTGTTTCTTTTGTTCGCCGAAACTGAAGTTAAGAGGACGCGTCTATTCGTTCGCCATGGGGACGCACCGCTACGCGCAACTAATAAGAACGGTTCGAGGAGGGCGAGGTACGTCCCCGTGTGCTGATGAGGGAGCGTCCAATTCGTTCGCCGACAGAATGCGTTTCCAATGACACAGGGGGACATTCCTTCGCAGACGGTGTGTCCCCCTGTGTCATTTCGACTCCCCGACAAATCACAATTTGAAAAAAACTATTGACAAATGTAAAAAATAGTGTATAATGAAATTGTAAATCAATTGCGCACAATTTAATTTTGTAAAATATTTGGAGGAATTAAAAATGAACGTTTATGATTTCAATGTATTAAACCAGAAGGGCGAAGAGGTTTCTCTTTCAGAATATAAGGGAAAGGTTTCCCTTATTGTAAACACAGCAACTCATTGCGGCTTCACTCCTCAGTATGACGGACTTGAAGCAATGTATAAGAAGTATAAGGACCAGGGCTTTGAAATTCTTGATTTCCCCTGCAACCAGTTTGCATTCCAGGCAATGGAAAGCGATGAGAAAATCAACAAGGTTTGCTCACTTAAGTTCGGAACAACTTTCCCGAGATTCAAGAAGATTAAGGTTAACGGTAAGGATGCAACTCCGCTTTATAAATATCTTGTTGAGCAGACAGGCGGCGAAAAAATCGGCTGGAACTTCACAAAATTCCTTATCGACAGAGAGGGTAATATTGTTGAGCGTTTCGGCTCAAAGGTAACTCCCGAAGAAATTGAAGCAAAGGTTGAGGCTGTTCTTTAATGTTATATGATGTTATTATAATAGGCGCAGGTCCTGCAGGCATATCGGCTGCGTTATATGCAAAAAGAGCAAACAGAAGCGTTCTTGTTTTATACAGCGGTGAAAGCCAGCTTGAAAAAGCACATTTAATTGATAATTATTATGGCTTTGACGGCGGCATTTCGGGAAGCGATTTATATAATACGGGAATTGCGCAGGCAAAAACTCTTGGCGCAGAGGTTAAAAACGAAGAGGTTTTGCATATAACTATGAATGCCGATATTAATTATGAGGTTAAAACCGCCGAAAACGAATACGTCGGCAAAACTCTGATACTGGCAACGGGAAATAAAAAGCTCAAGCCGAATATCAAGGGTGTTGACGAGTTCGATGCAAAGGGAATAAGCTACTGCGCAATTTGCGACGGCTTTTTCTACAGGGGCAAAACCGTTGCAGTTCTCGGAAACGGGGATTATGCGCTTAGTGAAGCGGCAGACCTTGAAAATGTTGCGCAAAAGGTGTATATTCTAACTAACGGAGCGCCAGCTCCCGAAACAGATAAATATGAGGTAATAACAACCCCCGTAAGCGAGATTAAGGGAGAGCTTAAGGTTAACGGCGTTGTTTTTGATGACGCAAGCGAGCTTGAGCTCGACGGAGTTTTTGTTGCTCTCGGTGTTGCAGGCGGTGCGGATTTTGCCAAAAAGCTTGGCATAGCGCTCGATGGCGACAGCATAAAGGTTAATGCCGATATGTCAACAAATGTTCCAGGTGTTTTCTCCTGCGGAAACATAACGGGCGGATTGCTTCAGGTTTGCAAGGCGGTTTATGAGGGCGCCGAGGCAGGATTATCTGCAGTTAAGTATTTAAAATAAGGAGTAGTATTATGGTAAAGAATATTGACAATTCAAATTTCGACAGTGAGGTTATGGCTTCAAACAAAACCTGCTTAATTGATTTCTATGCAACCTGGTGCGGACCTTGCAAAATAATGTCGCCCATAGTTGATGAAATTGCAGAGGAAAACCCTGAGATTACAGTTGGCAAGGTTGATGTTGATGAGGCAGGAGAGCTTGCTGCACAGTTCGGTATTATGAGCATATAAACAATATACCAACAATTATTGTTTTCAAAAACGGCGAAATATCAGAAACCTTTGTTGGAGTTACTTCAAAGGATAGCATTATCGCAGCGCTTTAATAAAAACAAAACCCCAACGGCAACCCCGTTGGGGCATTTAACTTTGGAGAAGCTTATGAAAAAATCAAGATTAATTCCTTTTTTGCTTGCAGTATTGCTGCTTTTTTCCTCCTGTGCGAAAAGCGTTCCGACTGTGAAGGTGAACAGCGAAGAGTGGAAAACAAATTATACATATGTTTTCTGCCACGGGCTTTCGGGCTGGGGCAGCTATGATAAGCAGAATAAATTCCTCAAATACTGGGGTATGCGAAACGGCGACCTGCTTAAATACTTAAACAAACAGGGCTTTAACTGCGTGAGCGCTTCTGTTGCGCCCCACGGCAGCGCCTGGGACAGAGCTTGCGAGCTGTACGCTCAGCTGACGGGAAGCGTTGTTGATTATGGAAAGGAACATAGCGAGCGCTGCAATCACGAACGATTCGGAACAGACTACAGCAAAAAGCCCCTTATTGAAAAATGGGACAGCGAAAACAAGATTAATCTTATCGGTCATTCCTTTGGCGGCGCAACCGTAAGACTTATGGGCGAGCTGCTTGCAAACGGAAGCGAAGCGGAAAAGGCGGCAACCGATGAAAGCGAGCTTTCGCCCCTCTTCACAGGAGGCAAGGCGGATTATATAAACAGCATAACTGCGCTTGCATCCCCCCATAACGGAACAACAGCATACGATATTGATAAGGATGAGGAAGCGGGAAGCGCTGTTCAGAACTGGCTGAGCGGCATAATGGCAAAGGCAAACAGCGCCCCGGATGACGGCAGAGCCGATTTTGATAACGCAAATTATGATATGCTCATTGATAATGCGCTTGAGCTCAACTCAAGAATTGAAACGCTTGAAAATGTTTACTATTTCTCATATCCCTGCAACTCTTCTGTGAAAACAGAGGAAGGAAATTATATTCCCGATGAAAGCAAAACCGAAAAGATGTTTGTTAAAACAGCAATTCTTATGGGAAGATTTACCGAAACAACCCCCGACGGTTTTGTTGTTGATGAAAGTTGGCAGATGAACGACGGACTTGTTAATACCGTTTCAGCGTATGCGCCAATCGGTGCACCCCAGAAGCAATATGAAGAAAATAATGTTCAAAAGGGTGAATGGAATATAATGCCGATTTATGACGGCGACCATATGTCCCTACAGGGAGGATTTACGGTAAAGAATGATGTTCGTGATTTCTTTGTGGAGCACCTGGAAATGGTAAACAAATTGTGATTTGTCGGGGGCATCGCCCCCGCAAATCACAATTTCGTGGTCCGTGGCTCGTGGCTCGTGTGCGTTGCCGCTATTAATTGCTAACCACGGATCACGGATCACGAATCACGAAATTGAGATTTATCGCCTCAGCGATAAATCTCAATTTGAAAAAGAGCTCTTATTCCAAGAGCTCTTTTTCTTTTTGCATTTGATTTAGTTTTTTGTGTTTTATTAAATAAATGATAACAAGCGGAATATCCGCAAACAGCCATGCGGCAGGAGCGGCATAGCAAACGGCGGTGAAGCCGATAAGTTTTGAGAAGATGAATGCAATTGAAATTCTTCCGAAAAATTCGCCTGCGCCTGCAATCATATTTGCATATGTGAAGCCGAGTCCCTGAAGCGTATTTCTCAAAACGAAGAGAACGGCAACAAGGCTGTAGCACTGAACGGTTGCAAGCAGATAGCGCTTTGCCGCAAACATAATTTCAGGGTTTTGCTCCTTCATAAAGATTGAAACCATCGGCGGACCGATGAAATAGAGTATCAGGCTCATAACAACGGAAACTCCGAGGTCAAGAAGGAAAATCCGTTTAACCGATTTGGTTATTCTCCCGTAGTTTTTAGCGCCGTAGTTCTGACCAACAAAGGTCTGGGTTGCAACGCCGAGGGCGGACATCGGAAGATTTGTTAAGTTTTCAACTCTTCCTGCCGCCGTGAAGCCTGCAATAACATTCGCTCCGAAGGAGTTAACCGCACTTTGAAGCGCCATTGTTCCAACTGAGGTTATCGTGAACTGGAGCGACACGGGTATTCCGAGCTTGATTTGCTCAAAGGCTGTTTTAAGGTGGGGCTTTAAGTCCTCTTTTTTGATGTTAACATCGGGATTTAGCTTGAAGATATAGAAGCCTGTTAAGCACGCTGCGGTTATATGTGAAATCAGGGTTGCCGCTGCTGCGCCCTCAACTCCCCATCTGAACGTTTTAACAAAGAGCAAATCAAGAAGGAAGTTGATAAAAACCGTAACCGTGAAGAAATAAAGCGGCTTTTTGCTTTCGCCAACCGCCCTTGAAATTGCGGTGAAATTATTTGAAAGCATCTGGAAGGGAACGCCGAAATACAGAATGTTAACATAGGATGCCGAAAGCTCAATTATTTCATCGGGCGTTCCTATAAGCCTGAGCAGCGGGTTTGAAACAAGATGGGCGATTATAACAATTATTACGCCTATTGTAAACGCAACAACAACGCTGCTCCCCGAATAGTGGGCAACCTTTTTTGAATCCCTTGCGCCAAAGGCGTGGGCAACGGGGATTGTAAAGCCGCTTGTCAGACCCAGGGCTGCGCCGATAATAAATGAGTTAATAGAGCCAACATTGCCAACCGCTGCAAGCGCATCGGTGCTTACATATCTGCCGACTATGATATTATCAACAAGCGCATAATTATATTGAAGAAGCGATGAAAACATTATCGGCAGAGCAAAAAGAATTATGCTTTTAACTGCGCTGCCCTCAAGCATATCAATTTTTCGTTTCATTTTTTATCCTTTTGTATAGTTTATTTTGTGTGAAAATGGCGCAGTAAAAACTGCGCCGAAAAATTTAGTTTTCAGGGTTTGTGAAGGTAACCTTTCCTTCGTTGTTTGAGGAAACAAGACCGATATAGGATTTTCCGGGATTGATTTTAAGCTCGTTTCCGTTTACATCCTTAAGATAGAGCTTGTTATCCTTGATTTCCCATTTGATTGCGGTTTTTGTTCCGTTTGAAGCATAGTAGCCGTTGGTGCCTGTGTAGAGATAATTGAGATAGGTTGTTGATGAACCCTTATAAGGGGTTGTTATGTATTTTGTTTCATCCATAAGGATAATAACATTCTGGAATGCAACATCCTTTTCCCAATCGTTTGAGTGGTATTTGCCTTCTTTATATGTGAAGTTTCTTGTATCGGTTCTTGAGGAGAATTTTGCTCCGATTTTCTGAGCCTTTTCGCTTCCTGCGTCAACAACAGTTTCATTGAAGGAGAGCTTTGAGAACTTATCCTCTTTAAGCTCGGTTCTTATATTCTTTTCCTTTATAACCGTGGGGAGATTCTTTCCGTTTAAAATGCCCCTGTGCTCGGAGGAAACGCTTCTTGTTTTATCTCTTCCGAAAAGCTTTCCGCCGTTCATACCGTCGATATCATCAACGCCGTCTTTTTTGATTGTTTCATATCCGCCTGTGTAGCTTGCCTTGCTGTGGCTTCCGCCCCAGTGAATATAAATAGCGTCGAAGTATTCGCTGAACTTAACATATGAGGGACGAGCCGAACGAATCGGTCCAACCTTTTCGGGAACAGAGGTATAGTCCGCGTATAACCAGAGCATACGGCTGATTCCGCCTTCAACCTCGCCTTCAACAATGATATCGGGGGTTGTAATTCCCCACTGAGGTCTTGCAGGGCGGAGGTTTTCAACAACTATTGCAACGGGACGAACGCCGATAGCCGAATTATTGTAGTCCTTTTCACCCGTAAGCGGGTTGAGATACTCGGG